>DATBBB010000298.1:0-1922 GCA_036271215.1 Kofleriaceae bacterium
AGCGCGGCGGCGATCCGCGCCGGCGGCTCGGGCGCGCCGGCGGAGCCCGGGCCCTGATCGGGCGCGAGGCCCAGCTCCTGCTCGGCGACGCTCGCCTCGGCGGTCGCGCGCAAGCCCATCACCACGGCGGGGATGATCGCGGCGGTCACGGCGTCGGCGGTCGCCGGCGCGCCGAGCTCGCTGGTCGGCCTGCCGCGGAGCCCGGTGACCAGCTCGATCGCCGCGCGCTGGGCATCGCCGGCGAACGCCTGGTCGGCCCAGCCGCGCAGCGCGGCCTGGAACGCGGTGAGCATCGCGAGCTGGCCGGCCAGGCTCGCCGGACGCAGCGCGCCGATCCGGCGGAGCACCGCGGCGAGGTCGGGCTCGGCGAGCGAGGTGGCGGACGAGGCGCCGGGCGAGGTGGCGGACGAGGCGCCGGACAGCGCGCCCGAGAGCGCGGCGAGCGCGTCGTCGACCTTGCCGGTCGCGAGCCGGGCGAGCACCGCGTGGCTGCGGTTGGCGCCGGCGGCGAGCCGCCACGCGGCGATCACCCGGCCGTACGCGGCGGCCAGCTTGCCGGCGCGGTGCAGCGACTCGGCCTGCTCGCTGCGGATCCGCGCGAGCCGGACCAGCGCCCGGATCGCCGGCGGCAGCCGGCCGGCCTGCTCGAGCTGGAGCAGCGGCGCCCACTCGGCGGCGAGTCGGTTCTGCCACGCGACGTAGACCGCGTCGAGGCCGCGCGCCGCGTCGCCCTCGATCGCCATCTCGGGCTCGCCGACCGGGACCGGCGCCGGCAGCTGCTTGCGGGTCAAGAGCTGGTACGCGTCGTACAGCGTCGCGAGCTCGATCGCCTCGGCGTGGTGGTCGCGCGCGAGCTGGACGACATCCACCATCGCGCCGGTCGCCTCCGAGCGCGCGATCCGCAGCCCGGCCGGGAACCCGATCCGGGTCTTGCCGTGCGCGATCGCGGCGAGCAGCTGCTCGGGGACGCCGGCGACCGGGCCGATCGTGCCGTCGGGCGCGAGCGCCCCGGCCAGGGTCGCGGCCGGATCGATCTTCGCGCCGGTCAGCGCCGCCAGGAACCCGGCGGCGATCAGCGCCGGCGCCGCGATCCGATCGACGGTGCCCGGCGGCCCGCTCGGCACCGCCGAGAACGCGAGGTCGGGCAGGTCCTTGCCGAGCGCGGTGGCCGCCGCCAGCGCCGCGCTCCACAGCCCGGCGTTCCACCGTGCGATGCCCGGCGAGTCGGCGGCGCCGGCGGGGCCCGCGGAGCCCGCCGGGACAAGGCCGCGGATCGTCATCGGCGCCGCCCCGGCCACGCGCGGTGCGGCGGTGCCGGTGGCCGCCGGCGCGCCCGGACCCGTCGGCGCCGTCGGCGTTGCAGCGGCAGTCGCCACCAGCGTGATCGCGATCAGCTCGCCGGCGGCCGGCCCGCCGGGCCTCACGACCATCGCGTCGACGACCACCGGCGCCGTCGCCGCCGGCAGCGGCAGCACCGTCGAGCCGTTCGCGTCGTCGGTGCCGAGCAGCACCGCCTGGCCCGGCTGCCGCGCGTCGTCGCGCATGCCGAGCGGTGCGTAGTGCCGGGTGCTGCCGGTCAGCGGCGTCGGGTGCACCGGCCCCGCGGGGCCGCCACAGCCCAGCGCCGCGCACAGCACCAGCGCGAGCGCGCCCCGGCAGGTCACCATCGCGCCATCCTACAAGGAGGCCGTATGGCATACGGCCTCCGTGGCATCGATCGCCTCGCGAAGCACTCGGCTGGACGGAAAAGACGCGCTCGCAAGCTCGCGGACGGAGACCTTATTCCATACGGCCTCCGTGGCATCGATCGCCTCGCGAAGCGCTCGGCTGGACGGAAAAGACGCGCTCGCAAGCTCGCGCTGGACGCGTCAGGCGTCGCGCTTGTAGCGCGCCCGCGGATGCTTGCGCGCGTGCTCGATCAT
>DATBBB010000299.1:0-7696 GCA_036271215.1 Kofleriaceae bacterium
GCGGTTCCGCACCGCGGAGGACTGGGCCATGCTCGCGACCGCCGCGCACCGGACCGACGACGACGCGGTGGCGGTCGACGCCGGTCGCCGCGCGATGGCGCTCGGCACCAAGGATCCGGCGCTGCTCGTCGCGTTCGCGACCAGCCTGTACCGGATGGGCGAGTTCATCGAGTGCGAGGACATCGCGCGGATCTTGATCGCCGAGGGCAGCGAGCGCACCGGCGACCGCGCCGCCAAGCTCGCCGGGCTGCACGCGATGGCGCGCTCGCTCGCCGGCCAGGGCCGCCACGTCGACGCCCACGCCTACGCCAAGGCCGCCGAAGAGCTCGAGCCCGACGGCGAGCTGGCCGGCGAGCTCGCCGAGACCATGGAGCGGATCGTCGCCCAGGAGATCCCGCCGGTGCGCCCGAGCCTCGAGCTGTCGATGGAGCGGATCGCGGCCGCCGAGCTCGAGGCCGGGACGTTCGATTCGCTGATCGCCGCGGTGTCGTCACCGTCGTGGGGCGTCGCGCGGATCGCGCTCGCCGCGTGCGAGGTCCGGCGCGACGACGAGAGCGGGATCCCGGTGTCGCCGCGCGCGCTCGACGCCGCGGTCGAGATCCTCGAGCGCAGCAAGGGCGCGACCCAGCCCGACGCCGTGCTCGCCCGGATCCGCGCGCTCAAGATCCGCGACAACGCGTTCTTGCAGATCGACCCGCCGCCGCCGCTCGGCCTGCGCACCACGCCCGAGGAGTTCGAGCGCGCGTACGCCGAGCGCGATCGCCGCGCCTAGCGGTGTCACCGGGCGGGCAGCGCGACCGCGCACACCTCGCGGCGGTTCGACGGCAGGTGGCGGACCCGGACGTCGGGCAGCCCCATCTGGCGGATTCGCTCGACCAGCCCGGACAGCTCGTCGACGAACGTCCAGTCGTTGAGCTTGAGCGTGATCACCGCGCCGCGCAGCGTGGACCGCAGCCGCGGCATCAGCCGCGCGACCTCGTGCAGCGCAACCTGCGGCGCGAGGTTGACGTCGACCAGCAGCCAGTCGACCCGCGGCGGCAGCTCTTCCCAGCGCAGCGCGCCGACCTTCTTCGCCAGGTGGTGGACGTTGGGCAGCGCGAGCACGTGGGGCGCGAGCTCGCCGGTGTCGACCGCCCAGACCTCGAGGCCGCGGCGCGCCAGCGCGAGCACCGCGCCGCCCGGCGCCGCGCCGATCTCGAGCGCGACGTGGCCGGCGGCGACCGGCAGCTCCGCCCACGCGATCGCCTCCTCGATCTTGGCGTACGCGCGCGACGGTGCCTCGGCCGGGACGTCGACCGGGATCGCGCCGCCGGCGTACGCCACGCGCGATCGATCGTGGCGGTGCAGGCCGAGCCACGCCGGCTCGCCGCGGGTCGGCGCGACGATGATGTCCGCGACCAGCTCGCCGGGCTCGGCCCGGCCGCCGCGGCCGAGGGTCTGGGCGAGCACATGCCACGACGCCAGATCGGTCGCCGCGTCGGGCTCGCGCGGGAACACGTGGATCCGGGTCGCGCCGAGCGTGGCGAGCTGGAGCGCCGCGGTCGCCGGATCGTTGGCCGCGCCGACCGAGCGGCCCCACACCCGCGCGAACACCGAACCCGGCGGATCCTCGGCGGTGATCGGCTGCGCCGACTTGAACGTCACCAGGCCGAGCCGCGAGTAGGCGAACCGCAGCTCCGGCCGCGTCCGCGCGACGTCGAGCTTCACCGCGGGCTCGACGCCCGGCAGGCACGTCGCGAATACGAAGTCGGCCACGCGCCGCGATAGTAGTACGGATCGGCATACTGTGGCCGCGATGTACCCACTGCTCTACCGGCTCGTGCTGTGCCGGCTGCCCGCCGAGGCCACGCATCGCGTGGCGTTCGCGGTGCTGCGCGCGCTGGTCGCGCTGCCCGGCGTCGCGCGGCTGATGCGGTGGTGGCTCGCGCCCCGCGCGCCCGAGCTCACCGTGCGCGCGTTTGGCCGTACCCTGGCCGGGCCGCTCGGCCTCGCCGCGGGGTTCGACAAGGACGCCAAGGGCGTGCGCGCGCTGGCCGCGCTCGGGTTCGGGTTCGTCGAGATCGGCACGGTCACCGCCGAGCCGCAGCCCGGCAACCCGAAGCCGCGGCTGTTTCGCCTGCCGCGCGATCGCGCGCTGGTCAATCGCATGGGGTTCAACAACGCCGGCGCGGCGGCCGCTGCTCGCCGGCTCGCCCGGCGCGACGCCGCCGATCTCGTCGGGGCGAACATCGGCAAGACCAAGCGCGTGGCCGAGGCCGACGCGATCGCCGACTTCACCGCCAGCGCCGAGCGCCTCGCGCCGCTCGCCGACTACCTGGTCGTCAACGTCAGCTCGCCCAACACGCCCGGCCTGCGCGACCTGCAGGCGGTCGACAAGCTCCGCCCGCTGCTGACCGCCGTGCGCGCCGCCTGCGACCGCGCCGCGCCCGCGCGCCGGGTGCCGCTGCTGGTCAAGATCGCCCCCGATCTCGCCGACGCCGACATCGACGCGGTCGCCGATCTGGCGCTCGAGCTCGGGCTCGACGGCATCATCGCGACCAACACCACGATCGCGCGCACCGAGCTCACCACGCCCGCGGCCGAGGTCGCCGCGCTCGGCGCCGGCGGGCTGTCGGGGCCGCCGGTCGCGGCGCGCGCGCTCGCCGTGCTCGGACGGCTGCGCGCCCGGGTCGGCGCGCGGGTCACGCTGATCGCGGTCGGCGGGATCGAGACCGCCGACGATGCGTGGCAGCGGATCTGCGCCGGTGCGACCCTGGTCCAGGCGTACACCGGCTTCATCTACGGCGGCCCGGGCTGGCCGCGCCGGCTGCACCGCCAGCTCGCCGCCCGGGTCCGCGCCGCGGGCCTGTCCTCGATCGAGGCGGCGATCGGCCGAACCGCCGGCCAGGTAGCATGATAACCTGGTCGCTTCGGACCTTCCATGTCGAACCTCATAGGCAAGCGCTCGAGCACACCCGATCTCGGCCCCGCCACGCCCGCCAGCGGCGCGGCGCCGATCGGCAAACAGACCCTGGTCCAGCAGGTCCAGGCGCCGGCCGTGCAGCAGCGGGAGGCCGGCGAGCAGCCCGGGCCGGACGCGGTGCACGCGGCGGCGGCACACGGCACGGCGACGCCCGCGGCCGCGCTGCCCCACGCCGACGCGATCCAGCGCTCGTTCGGTCGCCACGACATCTCGGGGATCCAGGCCCACACCGGCGGCGACGCGGCGGCGAGCACGCGGGCGATGGGCGCCGAGGCCTACGCGACCGGCAACCACGTCGTGCTCGGCGGTCGCAGCGACCTGCACACGGTGGCGCACGAGGCCGCGCACGTGGTTCAGCAGCGCGGTGGCGTGCAGCTCAAGGGCGGGGTCGGCGCGGCCGGCGACGCGTACGAGCAGCACGCCGATCAGGTCGCCGACCAGGTGGTGCGCGGCGGCTCGGCCGAGGCGCTGCTCGACCAGATGTCGGGGCCTTCCGGCTCGGCCGCGGGCGGCGCCGTGCAGCGCTTCGCGTCCGGTGCCGACGCCGGCGCGCCGGGCTTCACCCACGTGTCCCACAGCGGCAAGATCGCGATCAAGTCGCAGCAAGAGGCCTACGCCGCCGACGACATGTTCGAAGCGGCGAACGCCAGCGATCTCGGCGTCATATTCACCAAGGGCCCGGCGCTCGCGCTGCCGGACGGCTACGCGGTGCGCTATCCGCACGCCGGCGCGCTCTACCAGATCATGCCGCGGATGAAGGCGCCGACCGCCGACAAGAAGCCGTCGCGCGAGCAGCAAGCGGCGATCTCGCACTCGCCGACCGAGGGCGACACCGACGAACAGATCGCGCAGAAGCACGAGCAGTTCCAGAAGTACATCACCACGCTGCTCGGCGACATCAAGAGCTTCGTCAAGGACGTCGACACGATGGTCCGCGAGGCGCTGGGTCGTCAGATCCCCAACGCGGATACCGTCGTCCCCGGCAAGCTCAAGCCCAAGCTGATGGATCGCGTGAAGCCGTTCATCCGGGGCCCCAACGGTCAGGTGCTCGGGCCGATGCTGGCCACGCCGATCGCCGGGTTCGAGAACCTCGCGTCGCGCGCGGGCGCGGCGAACGACCCGCTCAAGCTCGTCGAGCTCAACACCTGGCTGGGCTGGTTCAACAGTCACTACACGGCCGAGGCGCAAAAGGAGCTCAACGCCCCCGCGTCCGCGCTGGCGCTGCCCAACGACTGCGGATCGGTGTCTGCGCTGGTCGGCGGCAAGAGCAACATGCAGGACCACGTCGCGGACGATCCGGCGATCGGCCAGACCTTCAAGACCAACTTCGGCGACGACAAGGGCAAGGAGAGCTGGAACGTGCACTGGGCCGCCGCCGTCATGAAGGACGGCAGCGACTCGCTCTCGCTCGAGACCGGGGTCCAGCCCGGCCGGTTCGCCGGCGGCAAGACGTTCTGGACCTACAGCATGTACGGCAGCGCGGACGGGCAAACGTTCGCGGCCCAGACCGACGCGGCCAACGACGCGCACATCGGCAACCAGCAGGCCTTCAACAACAAGGCCAAGTTCTGACCGGCCGGTGAGACTTGGGCTACGCTCGAGCATGGCCATCCGCAAGATCGCCCAGATCGGGCACCCCGTGCTGCGCCAGGTCGCGCGCGAGGTCAGCCGCGACGAGCTCGCCGCGCCGGCGACCCAGCAGTTCATCGACGACCTGATCGAGACCATGCACGACGCCGACGGCGCCGGGCTCGCCGCCAACCAGGTCTACGAGCCGATCCAGATCTGCGCGATCGAGGTCCGCAACAACCCGCGCTACCCGTACAAGCCGAACATCCCGCTCACGATCCTGGTCAACCCGGTGCTGACCCCGGTCGACGACGAGCAGTTCGACAACTACGAGGGCTGCCTGTCGGTGCCCAACCTGCGCGGCGTGGTCAAGCGCAGCGTTCATCTCCACGTCCGCGCGTGGGATCGCCACGGCCAGCCGATCGACGAGGTCGTCCACGGGCTCAAGGCCGGGACGTTCCAGCACGAGGTCGATCACCTCCGCGGCAAGCTGTTCGTCGATCGTGCCGATCCCGGCACGTTCACCACGTGGACCGAGTTCGAGCGCCACCACCGCGCCGCGTTCGTCGAGCGCGTGACCCAGCTCGTGGCGCGGGTCGGATCGTAGCGAGATCGGCTTGCTCCCACGCCACCGGTTGAGGTCTGCTGTGGCCGATGGCGCGCAAGCGCAGCTCCCGCAAGCCCGCGACTGCCGCCGAGGATCCCGGCGAGCCGGCCGCGGCTCCGAGGCCCTCGAAGCCCCCGAGGTCATCGAAGAAGCCGAAGCAGCCGCCGCAGCCGCTGATCACGGTGCGCCACATGACCCGGCGCGACATCAACCGGGTCTGGGACTTCCTGAAGATCAGCTTCCGCGAGGTCAACGCCGAGACCGTCGAGTACCAGCGGCCGCGCTCGAAGCACCGGTTCGAGGAGGTCTACGAAGAAGAGGGCATCGAGCAGCTGCTGTTCGAGCTCGACGGCGACATCGTCGCGTACGCCGAGTGCAGCTACGAGGTCGTCGGCTCGGACAACTGGATCAACCCGCGCTACTTCGAGAAGCGCGACATGCGGCCGCTGTTCGTCGACGAGCTCGCGGTGCACCCCGAGATGCACGGCCGCGGCGTCGGCTCGTTCGTGCTCGAGCAGCTCCACCACCTCGCGCGGGTCCACGGGCTCAACCACCTGGTGCTCGAGGTCGCCGAGAACAACGAGCGTGCGCTCGGCTGGTACAAGAAGCGGTCGTTCAAGAAGCTCGACGCGGCGATCTTCATGGCGTGCAGCGTGGTCACCGAGCCCGAGCTGCTGCCGCCGCGCGCGCTGCCGCCGGCCCGCGAGCCGCCGAGCGCCGCCGAGTCGGACGACCGCGATCCCGACGATCGGTAGCCGGCGAGTCGCGCTATGGCGCGAGCTGGCAGCGCACGTGGGTCCAGCGATCCGCGGCGTCGTCGCCGGCGTGGGTCACCCGGACCCGCAGGTGATCGGCGGTGTCGGGGCACGCCACCGGATCGGCGACCAGCGCGTAGCACGCGTCCGCGCCGCCGGCCTCGCACGGCGCCAGCTGGGTCACCGCCGCGGCTTCGCGGCCCAGGCCACTCGGGTCGCCGGGCTGGTTGTCCTGGGTGACCTCGCACGCCGGCTGGATCCCGGGCGCCGGGGAGGTGTCGGCCAGGTTGCGGGTGTCGATGCACGGATCGCCCATCAGCTGCTTGGCGGTCGCGCCGATCGCGTCGAGCGGACCGCTCAGCTCGGGGCTGCAGATCGACGTCAGCTGGCTGCGGCCGGCAAAGCCGTCGAGCAACGCCGCGATCCGGACCGCGGGATCGGCGGTCGCCGGGCCGCTCGCGGCCGGGTACGTGCACGACGGCGCCAGCGTCGGGCTCGGGGGTGTCCCCGGCGGATCCGATGCGAGCTCGACCTGGACCGGCGCGGGGTTACCGACCACGGCGGCGACCATGATCTGCCGCGGATCGGGCTTGGCCGCGAGCAGCGCGTCGACGAACGGCTGGACCGGCTCGACGTACGCCGACGCATCGCGCGGCTTGCAGTTGTGCTTGTCGCCCGGGGTGCCCGGCGCGTCGCCGTCGCACACCACGCCCTGCGCGAAGCAGCGGAACGAGGCCAGCGGGCCGAGCACGTCGCTGGTCTCCGCCATCAGCGCCGGATCGCGCGCCGAGCAGTCGTCCTCGTCGCCGACGATCACCACGGCGAGGTTGGCCTCGGGCCGCAGGAAGCCGGCGTTCGCCGGGTTGACCAGCGCGCGCCGCATCGCGGCGAGGTGCTGCTCGAACCCGCAACCGCCATTGCCGACCTGCGCGAGCCGCGCGAACTCGTCGGCGAGCGTACCAGTGTAGTTCTGCGCCCGGCCGGTCGCGATCGCGACGTCGGACAGGTACGGGTCGGTCAGCGCCGGGTCCTGGCCGTGCTGGAGCACGCCGTCCTGGCCGAGGCCGGAGCAGCCGCCCAGGCCGATCGTGCCGATCGCCGGCCCCGGGATCGCGGACGCCGAGCCCTGGGTGCCCATGTCCGACGTCACGACGCCGATGTGCAGGTTGGGCCGCCCGCCGTCGAGCTGATCGAGCCGATCGATCATGTGCGGGAAGCTGCGGGCCAGCGCGATCTGGTTGTCGGCCATCGACGGCGAGTTATCGATCACGAACAGCAGATCGAGATCGCGGTTGGGCGTGGCCGGCAGCGACGCGACTTCCTGGAGCGCGCCGACCACGATGGGGTCGGCGCCACACGCGCCGAGCAGCGCGCCGGCGAGGCCGAGCCTGCAACAGACGCGGACGCGGGCGCTCGATGTGACGGGACATGGCGGGTTGATCATGGGTTACCTGTCGGGGTTCGGGTCAGGGACACTGGTTGGTCAGCTGCGAGCGCTGCGCCGAGCGCGGGAAGCGCGCGTCGAACACCTCGAGCTGGCGGTTGGTGGAGGGATCATGGAGCTGGCACAGCGCCTCGATCTCGATCGCCGCGGCGTCCTCGGCGAGCTGGCCGTGCCCGGCGGTCTCGGCGGTGTGGCGCCGCACCATGCGCAGCGCCTCGGCCGGATCGCCGCCGCGCAGCGCGGCCATCGCGCGATCGATCAGCTCGACCTCGCGCGCCAGCCCGATCGCAGGCGGTGCCGCGGCCTGCGCGGGTGCCCGCGGCGGTGCTGAAGGAGGTGCCGTGGCCGGCGCGGCTGCC
>DATBBB010000300.1:0-17460 GCA_036271215.1 Kofleriaceae bacterium
GCGGCGCGACCGTGGGCAAGGCGACCACGAGCCTCGCCATCAACAGCAACGACGCGATCATCGACCACACCTGGGCGTGGCGCGCCGATCACGGCAACGCCGGCACCGTCGGCTGGACGATCAACACCGCGGACACTGGCGTGCTGGTCAATGGCAACAACGTGCTGGCGACCGGCCTGTTCGTCGAGCACTACGAGAAGTACCAGGTGACGTGGAATGGCCAGAACGGCAAGACGATCTTCTTCCAGAACGAGATGCCGTACGACGTGCCGAACCAGGCGTCGTGGATCAGCCCGACCGGGGTCAACGGCTATGCCGCGTACAAGGTCGGCGCCGGCGTCACCAGCCACGAGGCGTGGGGCCTGGGCAGCTACAACTTCTTCAGCACCAACCCGGCGGTGAGCGCGTACCACGCGTTCGAGGTCCCCAACGTCGCCGGCGTGAAGTTCCACGACCTGTTGACGGTGTCGCTCAACTTCCAGGGCGTGATCACCCACGTGATCAACGACACCGGCGCGACCACGCCGTCGGGCACCGTCCCGGTCAACGTGACCAGCTACCCCTGACCCGGGGAGCCCCTACCTGCCGGGCAAGCCGCGGCCCTTCCACAGCGCAAAGATCGCCGGGTAGACGGTGAGCTCGAGCAGGAACGAGGTCACCAGGCCGCCGACCATCGGCGCGGCGATCCGCCGCATCACGTCGGCGCCGGTGCCGGAGCTCCACAGCACCGGGATGAGGCCGATCATCATGGTGAGCACGGTCATCAGCTTCGGGCGGATGCGCTTGGCCGCGCCCTCGACGATCGCGTCGCGCAGATCGGCCTGGGTGTGCAGCCGGCCCTCGGCCCGCCAGCGCCGGTGCGCGAGCGTCAGGTACAGCAACATCACGACGCCGGTCTCGGCGTCGAGGCCGGCGAGCGCGATCACCCCGACCCACACCGCGATGCTCACGTTGTAGTCGAGCAGGTAGAGCAGCCAGACCGCGCCGACCAGCGAGAACGGCACCGCGAGCAGCACGATGCCGGTCTCGGCCAGCGAGCGGGTGTTGACGTAGAGCAGGAACACCACGAGCGCGAGCGTGATCGGGATGACCAGCTTCAGCTTCGCGATCGCGCGCTCGAGGTACGTGAACTGGCCGACCCACGCGAGCCGCACACCGACGGGGAGCCTGGCGCTGTGCGCGACCGCGGCCTTCGCGTCGGCGACGTAGGCCGCGATCGGCCGATCGGTATCGACGAACACGAAGCCCACGAGCTTGCCGTCCTCGGACCGGATCATCGGCGGGCCGCTGACCGACTTGATCTCGGCGACCTGAGCCAGCGGGATCTGCGCGCCACCCGGCGTACCGACCAGGATCCGGCCGAGCAAGGTCGGGTCGTCGCGAAGCTCGCGCGGGTAGCGCAGGTTGATCGGAAACCGCTGGCGGCCCTCGACCGTCTCGGACACGGTCACGCCGCCGATCGCGGTCTCGACGACTTCATCGATGTCGGCCACGGTGAGCCCGAACCGGGCGGCCTCGTCGCGCCTGGGGATCACGTCGAGGTAGAACCCGCCGGTCGCGCGGTCGGCGAACGCGCTGTTGGTGCCGGGCACCGCCGACACGGCGCGCTCGACCGCGATCGCCGCGTCCTCGATCTGTTGCAGATCGTCACCGAACACCTCGATCCCGAGCTTGCTGCGGATCCCGGTCGACAGCATCTCGGTGCGGGTCTGGATCGGCATCCACCAGATGTTCGGCATCCCGGGGTAGCGGAGCTTGTCGTCCAGCTCGTGCTTGAGCCGATCCCACGTCATCCCGGGCCGCCACTGCGCCTCGGGCTTGAGCACGACCGTGGTCTCGACCATCCCGAACGGCGCCGGATCGGTCGGGGTCTCGGCGCGGCCGGTCTTGCCGAACACGCGCTCGACCTCGGGGAACGCCGCGAGCTCGCGATCCATCATCTGGACCGTGCGCGACGCCTCGGCGTCGGACATCCCCGGCGGCGCGGTCGGCATGTAGAGCAGCGCGCCCTCGTCGAGCGGCGGCATGAACTCGGTCCGCGCCGGGGCGAGCAGCATCCGCAGCGCCGGTACGGTGAGCGCCATGACCAGGAGCGCCAGCGCGATCACGGTCTTGCGGTAGGTCACGACCCAGCGCACGACGGGCGCGTAGAGCCTCACGAGCAGGCGATGGATCGGATGGCGATCCTCGCGCGGGAGCTTGCCGCGGATCAGGATCGCCGCGAGCGCCGGGGTCAGCGTGACCGACAGGATCGCCGCGGCCGCCATCGAGTACGTCTTGGTGAACGCGAGCGGCTTGAACAGCCGGCCTTCGACCCCCTCGAGCGTGAACACCGGGATGAACGACACCGTGATCACCAGCAGCGAGAAGAAGATCGACGGTCCGACCTCCTGCATCGCGGCGATGATCGCATCCACGCGTGCGGTGCGCCGGCCGCCGCGCTCCCGGTCATCGAGGTGCTTGTGGATGTTCTCGATCAGGATGATCGAGGCATCGACCATCGCGCCGATCGCGACCGCGATCCCGCCGAGCGACATGATGTTCGCGGTCAGGTGCTGGAACGCCATCGGGATGAACGCCAGCACCACGCCGAGCGGCAAGGTCAGGATCGGCACGATCGCGCTGCGCACGTGGAGCAGGAACACGAAGATGACGAGTGCGACGACGATCATCTCCTCGATCAGCGTCTTGCGCAGGGTCTCGATCGACGCGCGGATCAGGCCCGAGCGATCGTAGGTCGGCACGATCTCGACCCCGGCCGGCAACGTGCGCCGGAGCTCGTCGAGCCGAGCGGTGACGCCGTCGATCACGTCGAGCGCGTTCTCGCCGTAGCGCATGATCACCACGCCGCCGACCACCTCGCCCTGGCCGTCGAGCTCGGCGATCCCGCGCCGGAGCTCGGGGCCGAGCTCCACGGTCCCGACGTCGGCGATCGTGACCGGGATGCCGCGCGCGGTGACCTTGAGCGGCACGTGCTCGAGATCGGACTTCCGGGCCACGTAGCCGCGGCCCCGCACGACGTGCTCGTGGCCGGCGATCTCGAGGACACTGCCGCCGACGTCCTGGTTCGAGCGCTGGATCGCCAGCCTCACGTCGCGGAGCGTCACGCCGAACGCCTGGAGCTTCTGCGGATCGACGACGACCTGATACTCCTTGACGAACCCACCGATGCTCGCGACCTCGGCGACGCCCTTGACGCTCGAGAGCGCGAACCGCAGGTTCCAGTCCTGGAGCGCGCGCAGCTGCTGGAGGTCGTGCGCGCCGGTGCGGTCGATCAGCGCGTACTCGTACACCCAGCCGACCCCGGTCGCGTCGGGGCCGAGCGTCGGCTCGGTGCCGGCGGGGAGCCGCGGCTTGGCCGAGCTGAGGTACTCGAGCACCCGGCTGCGCGCCCAGTAGAGGTCGGTGCCATCCTCGAAGATCACGTAGACGAACGACATCCCGAACATCGACTGGCCACGCACGTACTTCACGCCCGGCGCCGCGATCAGCGACGACGAGATCGGGTAGGTGAGCTGGTCCTCGACGAGATCTGGACTGCGTCCCATCCATTGCGTGAACACGATCACCTGGGCATCGGACAGGTCCGGGATCGCGTCGAGCGGCGCGCGGCGGAGCGAGACCCAGCCCCAGCCGCCGAGCGCGGCGATCACGGCGATCACGATCAGCGGGTTGTGCGCGGAGCTCGCGATGATGCGACCGATCAGCCCGACGCGTGGTGGATCTTGGCCGGCGAAGCTCACGGCGTCTCCTTCCAGAACGTGCCGGACGATCGGATGCGGCTCTCCGCGGCGATCAGGAAGTTGCCGGCGGTGACCACGGCCTCGCCGGCCGCGAGCCCCGACAGCACCTCGGCGCGGTCGCCGGCCTGGGCGCCGATCTTGACCTCGCGCGGCCCGAGCCGACCGCCGCCGAGATCGACCAGCACGATGCGCCGCGGGCCGGTGTACAGGATCGCCGACGTCGGGATCTGCAGCCGGTCCGGCAGCACGAGGTGAAACGTGACGTTCGCGTACATGTCCGGCTTCAGCTCGCCGCCGGCATTGGCCAGCTCGATCCGGACGCGCCCCGTCCGCGAGCTCGGGTCGAGGTACGGGTAGACGAACGTCACCTTGCCGGCGAACGTGCGATCCGGGACGTAGCTCAAGCTGATCGTGGCGGCCTGGCCGTTCGCGATCCGGCCGAGGTCGGCCTCGAACACGTCGGCCTCGACCCACACCTTGTCGAGCGCCGCGATCCGGAACACGCGGTCGCCGGCGTGGATCGCCGCGCCCTCGACGACGTTCTTCTCGATCACGTAGCCGCTCGCGGGCGAGGTGAACGTCAGCTGCTCGATCGGCGCGCCGGTGTTCGCGATCGTCTGGATCTGGTCCACCGATAGCCCGAGCAGCCCGAGCCGGGTCTCGGCGGCACGGATCAGCGCGTCGCCCCGCCCGGCGCCGCCGAGCGCGTCGTGGCTCGATCGCGCGAGCACGTAGTCTTGCTGGGCCGCGTAGAGCTCGGGGCTGTAGAGCTGGAACAGCGGCTCGCCCTTGCCGACCGGCTGCCCGGTGGCGGTGATCCGCAGCCCGGAGACGTAGCCGCCCACCTTGAGCACGACGTCCTGGAGCCGGGTCTCGTCGTAGGTGAGCTTGCCGGACGCGCGGACGTCGAGCACCAGCGGGGCCTTCACCACCGGCTCGGTGCGTACGCCGATCGCACGCTGCCGCGCCTCGTCGAGCTGGACCACGGCGCTCTGCTCGTCCGCCCTGGTCACCGGCACGAGGTTCATCGAGCACACCGGGCAGGTCCCCGGTGCGTGGGCATGCACCGAGGGGTGCATCGAGCACGTGTAGTACGCGACCGCGTCGCTGCCCGGCCCCGAGCCCGAGCCCACGGGCACGCCGGGCGCCGACCCCGAGCCGGGGGTGGGCTCACCGGCAAACCACGCGACCAGGCGCGCATGACACACCAGCGCGAGCAGGACGAGCACGCCCGAGATCGCGAGCGGCACGGCGTTGCGGCGGAGCCTGGTCATCGCGAGCCTTCCCCCGGCATACGGCCGAGCGCGCGATCGAGCGCGGCCCGACGGCCCCACACCTCCGCGCGCGCGCGAAACCCGCCGAGCTGAACCTCGCGAAGCCCGCGCTCGGCGTTGATCACGGCCGGAAAATCGTTCTGGCCGGTCGCGAACCCGGCGAGCGCCGCCTCGACCTGCGCACGCGCGGCCGGCACCAGGCGCGCGTCGTAGAGCTGCACGACGTGGATCGCCTGGTCGAGCTCGAGCCCGACCCGCGTCACGTCGACCCGAATGTCATCGACCGTGCGATCGCGGACCGCCTGCGCCTGCGCGACCCGCGCCCGCGCCGCGTCGACCTCGGCATCGCGCCTGGCGCGCTGGATCGGCACGTCGATCGCCACGCCCACCATCCAGCGATGCTGCGCGACGTCCCACATCGAGTCGTAGGACGCCATGATCTCGAAGTCCGGGTAGTACGCGCGCTCGGCGAGCCGGACCCGGGTCTCGCCGGCGTGAACCCGGGCGTCGGCCGCCGCCCGCTGCGGCCGGGCCTCGACCGCGAGCTGTGCGAGCGCGGGCGAAGTCGCCGGCGTGGGTCCGGGTGAGCTCGGCACCGCTAGCTCCGGTGGCGGAGCCGGCAACGCCGCCGCCGGATCGCGGTGGAGCAGCCCGTTGAGCCGCGCGGTGATCGTCGTGTGCTCGGTCTCGAGCATCACGCGGTCGTGCTCGAGGTGGCCCAGCTCGACCTCCGCCTGGAGCGCGTCCTGCGTGCTGCCGCGCCCCGACGCGATCCGCGCCTCGGCGGCGTGCTGCATCTGCTCGACCAGGGCGCGATGCTGGTCGTTGACCTCGAGCGCACGTGCGTTGAGGTACGCGGCGTCGTAGAGCTGCGAAGCGAGCATCGCGACCTCGAGCCGCGCCGCGTGAAGCTCGCCGCGCATCACCTCCGCGTCGGCGGCCGCCGCCTCGCTCGCGAGCGCGCGCTTGCCCGGCCACGGCAGCTTCTGGCTCAGCTCGATCCGCTGGCCGAACCGCGCGTCGGCCGAACCGATGCTGAGCGGCGCGAGCTCGTAGCTCACCCTCGGATCGTCGAGCGCGCCCGCGGCCGCCACCTCGGCGAGCGCCGCCCGCCAGCCCTGGCGCATCGCCTCGAGGTCGCGGTTCGCGCCGAGCACGGCAGCGATCAGCGCATGGCGATCGAGCTGCGCGGCCGAGACCGCCGCGGCCACGCCGGCATCGGTTTCGGTTCGCACGCGATCGTCCTGGCGCAACTCGCCCGGCATCGCGTCGTGGTCATGCTGAGATGAGATCGTGGTGGCGCACCCGGCAACGACCGGGAGCACTGCAATGAGCAAGCGCATATGTATCCTCCGCCCGCGATCGCGGGCCTGTGAACCTCGGCGAGCACCTCTCTCAGGCGCGCCGGGTCACAGCAGGAATGCGCAGTGGCGAACGAACAGCTCTCGATGCCAATCGGGCGGAGCGGTCGAGCGCGGCGACGGCGCAACCGAGGCGCCGCTCGCCTCGCGCACGGGCTCGTGCGTGAAGCTCGAAGCCACGAACACCGGCAGTGGCACACGCGAGCCGGTGCGGTCCTCCGTGGCTTGCTGCGCGCGCGACGGCGCACGTTCGAAGACGGTGCAACAGCACGCCTCGCGAACCGACGCCGACTGCGACGCATCGGCCTGCTGCGCCTTGGCGGGACAGCAGCACGACGCGCGAACCTGGTGGTCGAACCGGCACAGATACTCCGATCGAGCGAACGCGGCCGATGGCGACATCACCATCAGCGCGAAGACGATCAGCACGATCCGGCGCACGACTTGCTTAGCGTATGCCTGGGCACCGCAATCCGCAACCGATCCGCCGGCCGCCGAGCTTTTCCGCCGGCGATCCTCCGGCGGCGATCTGGCCCCGGACCGGGCGATCTGGTGGACCGTCTCCACTGGCTCACCGAGTCACAGCTGCTCGATCCGGTCGCGGTCGGGCAGATGCCCCGCGGGTTACAGGGCCGTCGTGCTCAGCGCGAGCATGACCGGCGCGGCGCCAGCGCGGGGATGCGGCATGCGGAGCGCGACCGCGCGCAGGCCGATCGCGTGCGGGCCGATCGCGAGCGGACCAACGCCCGGTGGCGCGCCGTAGAGCGTGTCGCCGGCGATCGGATGGCCGAGGCTGGCGAGGTGCGCGCGGATCTGGTGGGTCCGGCCGGTGGTCAGCGCGAGCGCGAGCTCGGTCGTCGCCGGGTCGCGGCGCACCACGCGGTAGTGAGTGACCGCCGGCTGGCCGCCGGGCACGACCGCGCGGCGGTAGTCGTTGGCCGGATCGCGGCCGAGCGGCGCGTCGATCGTGCCGGCGTCGGCGACGACCCGGCCGTGGACCGTGGCGCGATAGCAGCGCTCGATCGCGTGGGCCGCGAGCATCCCGCGCAGCGCGTCGTGGATCTCGGCGCGCTTGGCGATCACGATCAGGCCGCTCGCGCCGCGATCGAGGCGGTGCGCCGGCCGCGGCCGCCACGCCGCCCACGGCTGATCGGGCCGCGCGCCCGCGTACCACAGCAGCGCGTTGAGCAGCGTGCCGGTGCGATGCGCGCCGAGCGGATGGACGTGGATCCCGGCCGGCTTGTCGACCACGAGCAGGTCGTCGTCCTCGGCGACGATGACGAGCGGCGCGGGAGCGGCCCAGAGCTCGGGCGCGGCCCAGGGCTCGGGCCAGGGCGCGGGGACGATCGCGCCGGCGAGCGCGCCGGTCACGCCGAGCGCATCGCCGGCCGCCACGCGCTGGTTGATCGTACCGGTGCGGCCGTTGACGGTGATCGCGCCGCGCGCGATCGCGGGCCCGACCTGATCGATCGCGAGCACCACGAGGTGCTGCTTCGCGACGTCGACGAGCCGGGCGCCCGATGCCCCCGATGCCCCCGATGCCCCCGATGCCCCGACGATGAAGCTCGCCATCCCATCTGATGTAGCACGCCGCCGCCGCCCGCCGGATGCCCGCGGCTCACCGTGCTACCGGCAGTAGTGATTGGTGCAGTCGGATGACTGGCACTCGTAGCTGGAGTCGCACTGCATCCCCTTGCCGCGCTTCTCGTTGCCGTAGCTCTTGCAGACATTGTGATCGCAGTTGGACGACTTGCACTCGAAGGACGACTCACACTGCGCGCCGGTCTCGCGCTTCTCGCTGCTGTAGCTCTTGCAGACATTGCGATCGCAGTTGGACGACTTGCACTCGTAGGACGACTCGCAGTGGGCACCGGTGTCGCGCTTGTCGCTATCGGCGGCGGCCGTCCTGCCGCCGGTGGCCATCACGCCGGTGGCGCCGAGCGCGAGGCCGAGCGCGAGGCCAACCCGGACGTACCAGCTCGTGTTCGTGTGCTTGGAAGATTTCTGCATGTCCTCCCAGGTCGGCGACCCGGCCGGGGGCTGCACAAAAAATCGCGACGATCGGGCGGGAGTCACTCCCGCGGCGCGTAGCGCCGGGTGTGCCAGTCGAACGGCCCATCGTCGCCCGCGCGCTCGACCTCCTCGTTGACCCCGTACGCCACACCGCGGAGCTGCGCGTCCGCCGCCTCGCGATCGACCGGCAGGACGTCCGCGAGCCGCGCCGCAGCGGCGTCCAGCGCGCCCAGCGCGCGCCGCCGGGCGAGCTCCAGGTCGGTCCACGCCGTGGCCCGCGCGTCGTGGACGCGCAGCCGATCGCGCTCGGCCGCGACGAGCACGGCGACGCCTTCGCGCACGACGGGATCGGGATGATCGAGCAGCGGCAGCAGCGCCGGGATCGCCTCGGGCCGGATCGGCTGCTCGTAGAGATGGAGCAGCGGGCGGTACTGGTCGGCCGCGATCCGCGCCACGTTGTAGCGCATCGCGAGCTCGTCGGTCGGCGCGACCAGGAACACCGCGACCGCGATCGCCAGCGCGTCGAGCTGGCGGCGCATGACCCACAGCATGGTGCGCCGGCGCGCGAGCTTGTACACCACGATCGCCAAGCCGAGCGTCGCGAGCGCCGTCCCGAAGATCCCGACGATGCGCAGCTCGGTGAGCCCGCTGTACGCGATGTACATCGTGATCCGGCGGAACGTCCCGGCGGCGAGGATCAAGTTCTGGCCGGCCCATGCGTAGGCGAGCCCGCGCGCCAGCTTGCCGCGGGCGTCGTGCTCGATCGGGCCGCGGAACAGCGCGCCGAGCACGATCGTGCTGAGCACGAACGCGATCGTGAGCCAGGCGGTGCCGGCGTGCGCGTACTCGGTGTGGTTGATCCCGCGCGGCGCGTGGCCGGCCCACAGGTACACCGCGTCGAGCGCGTTGTAGCCGAGGAACAGCGCGTTGAGCGCGAGCATGCCGTTGCGCGCGAGCGCGATCCGCGCCGCCTCGGGCGCCGCGCCGGTGGGCTCGGCGTCATGCGCGAGGCCGAGCCGCGCGTCGAGGCTCACGATCGAGCGGATCGCCGGGCGCAGCAGCGCCGCGGCGGCGAGCGCGCATCCGCCCCAGAATACGAACCGCAGCGGCGACGGCAGCCAGTCGAGCCCGCCCGAGAGCTCGGCGAGGCTCGCCAGCCAGGCCTGGATCACGGGGTTCGCCGCGGCGAAGATCGCACCGAACACGACGACCAGGCCGGCGGGGATGTAGAACGCGGCCCAGCTGGTCCGCGCCAGCCGCGCCGGCCGCACCAGCCGCGCCAGCGCGGCGCTGAACCCACGGAGCTGGCGAGCAGCGCCCCACGCCGAGGCCACCGTCGACGCCGCGAGCTCGGGCAGGAACGACCGCGTGGTCCACAGCGCGATCGCGAACGGTAGCAGCAGCGTCACGCCGAGCACCGTCACGCCCGCGCTCGACTGCCACAGGCAGCGCACGGCGATCAGCGCGAGCAGCGTCGCGATCGCCGCGAACCGCCGCGGTGTGCGACGCGCCTTCGCGGTCAGGACCACGACCGCCGGGATCCCCGCAAACATCACTGCGAGCCCGGCGCCGCCACCTTGATACATGCCAATGTCGGCGAGCGCGATGATCGCGAGCATCGCCAGAAGCTCCAGCGGCCGCACCGGCGGCACCGGCGGCGGACGCCGCAGCAAGACCGCCGGCGGTGGGATGACCGGCCGTGCGAGGACCGGCGGCGCAATGACCGGCTGCGCGAGGACCGGCTGCGCGAGGACCGGCTGCGCAATGACCGGCTGCGCAATGACCGGAACGTCCGCCATCGCAGGCGCCGCGGGATCCGCGGCTGGCTCGGGTGAGGTGGCAAACGTCCCTGGAGATCCATCAGGTTGCATGACGGATCAGACGTCCGAACCGGGCCGCTTGTTGTGCCACTCACGGTCCTCCGGCGACCGCTCGCCCACGGATCGCGACCGCTCGGGCCGCGACCGCTCGGGCCGCGACGCGCTCAGGCGATGCCCAGCCGCCGGCGCAGCTTGCGCGCCGCCTGACGCGACACATCCACCGTCTTGCCCCCCACCACGCGCGCCACGTAGCCGCCGCTCAGCACCGGATCCAGCCGCTCGACGTGCAACAGGTTCACGATCGCGCGGCGATGCACGCGCTCGAAGTGCGCCGCGGACAGCCGATCTTCCAGCTCCTGCAGCGTGGTGTCGCTCAGGATCGCGCGATCCTTGGTGTACACCGTGACCAGCTGGCCATCGAACACGGCGTGGGTCACCTCGCCGGGGCCGAGCAGCACCACGCCGGTCTTGGTCGTGATCGCCAGCCGCGCCAGCGGCGCTCCGGCGTCGCGCGGCTCGCGCCGCAGCGGGGCATCGAGCTGGTCGCGCGCGCGATCGAGCGCCTTCTTGAGCCGCGCATCGTCGACCGGCTTGAGCAGGTAGTCGGTGGCGCCGACCTCGAACGCCGCGACCGCGTGCTCGGGGTGCGCGGTCAGGAAGATCAGGTACGGCCGGTCCTCCGGCATCTGCATCGCGGCCTCGATCCCGGTCATGCCCGGCATGTTGATGTCGAGCACGACGAGGTCGACGTCCTCCACCGCGAGCCGCGCCAGCAGCTCCTCGCCGGTCGCACACTCGGCGACGACCTCGACGTCCGGCTGCTCCGATAACAGCCGCGCCGCGCGCTTGCGCGCGATCAGCTCGTCGTCGCACACCACGACCCGCAGCGCCACCGTCATGCCGAGCTGGCCTCCAGCGTTCGCGGGACCCGCACGGTCACCCGCGTGCGCTGCGGATCCGCGCGATCGGCGCCGATCGCGAACGACGCCCGGTCACCATAGGCGAGCCGGAGCCGCTTCTCGACCATCGGCAGCCCGCTGCCGCCGTCGCGCGGGCCGCGGTACGCGCCGGGGTTCACCAGATCGATCACGAGCATCGCGCCGTCGCCGCGCACCGACAGCGCCATGCCGCCGCGGTGGCCGGCGCCCGGCCCGTGCTTCATCGCGTTCTCGGCGATCGGCAACAGGATCATCGGCGGCACATCGCTGGCCTCGACCCCGGCCTGGACGTCGCGGTCGTACACGAACAGCTCCGGATCGCGGATCAGGTAGAGCCGGAACAGCGTGTCGATCAGCTCGAGCTCCTTGGCGAGCGGCCAGTGGGTGGCGCGGATCGCGGTCATGATCGTGTGCAGCATCGACGACAGCGCGAGGATCGCGCGCTCCGCCACCAGGCCGTCGACCCGGCACCACTCGGCGATCGCGTTCAGCGTGTTGAACAGGAAGTGCGGATCGAAGTGGTTGCGCAGCGCGAGCAGCTGCGCGTGCTCCGCTTCGCGCTCGAGCGCCGCGGCGCGCGCCTGGCTCGCCCGCAGGTGCTGCTCGAGATCGATGTCGCGCGCGAGCCCCCAGCCGCCGACCCAGAACAGCGCCACCGAGACCAGCAACCCCGGCGGCGTGGTCAGCAGCGTGGCGCCCATCCCGGTGAGCTCCGGCACCCCGCGCCCGATCCCGAACATCAGCCCCACGCCCGCCGCGCCGTACACCACCGCGCCGAGCACCGGCGATATCCGCGCGCGGTGGAGCGGGAAGAAGTATCGCCACAGGGTCGGCGCCGCGAGCAGGAACGCCGCGCACAGCAGCATCCCGACCGGCAGCGCCAGGGCGTCGCTGCTGAAGCTGCGCTGCAACGCGAGCAGCGGCACCACCACGACCGCGATCGGGAACAGCCGGCGCGGCGCCGATAGCCCCGCCACCGTGCTCGCAAACACCCGCGAGAGCGGCAGGCTGTCCCGGGTCACGTCGCGCACCGAGCGAGCCTATCATCCCGGCCGGCCCGGCCGGCCCAGCCGGCAGCCGGCAGCCCGTGCCGCGTGCGCCGGCGTGCGATTTAATCGCGATCCGCGGTCTTCGGCGCGTACAGCACGATGTCGACCCGGCGATCGCTGCGCCGGCCCGCCTCGGTCGTGCCCGTGGCATCCATCGAGCCGCGCGTGGTCTCGACGAGCTGCGACGACCGCGTACCGATCCTGGTCATGTACTCGGCGACCGTGTTCGCACGCCGCTCGCCGAGCGCCAGGTTGTACTCGTCGGTGCCGTGCGAATCGGTGCGGCCGATCAGGTTCACCGTGCGGCCCGCGAGCTCACCGTCGGCGAGGCACCGGGCAATCGAGTCGAGCACGATCCGGTCGTCGGGCAGCAAGTCCTCGCGGTTGTACCGGAACCGCGGATTGATGTTCTTCTCGGCGGCGATGTGGCAGGCCTCGGAGATGTCCATCGAGACCGCGATGGTCTGGCTGACCTGGACCTCGGGCTCCTCCGGCTCGGGCTCGGCCTTGACTTCAACCTTGGCGGTCGGCACGGTGAGCGTGAGGCTCGCGCTACGCGGGATGCTGGCGCTACAACCGGCGGCGAGTGACAGACCAAGAGAGAGGGCGACGAGGGTGCTTGAGGTTCTCACAGTGGCTCCTGAGTATCGAGTGTGTATCGAGTGTGTATATGACGTTTGCACGAGAACAGCTATTTCACGTGCGGGGTGATTTCGTACCAAGATCACGAACGGCGGCCGGGATGTGGCCCGACATTACGACATGCGCCGGCCGGGGAACAGGGGGATGACGAAGCCGGCTCGCGCGCATCGAGGGAGCTTCCAGTGAGGACACCGGCTCCGAGGCCAGCCGCAGCAGCCGCCGCGTCTGCTCGAGCTTCTCGGGCTGCGAGCCCCGCGCGAGCTGGCTGGCGTGGGCGTGCTCGACGCGGGCCTGACAGCTTGCGTCGAACAACGTCCGGTCCAGGTCCACCATTCGGTCGATCTCGAGCCGGACCGCGTGGTACGGTGGGCGACCGACTTGCAAACGCGGCGCCGGCAGGACGGGAAGGCCGGTGGGCGGCGAGGGATACGGTGCGACGGGCAGCGCGTCATGCGGCGCGGGGTTATATGCCGCAGCTGCGTTGTGTGGTACTGCGATGGTGGCATTGGGTCCGGCCATCAGCGCAGGACGCGGCGCAACCTGGCCATACGGACCATAGCCGTGAACGGCCATCCTCGGCGGCTGCGCCGGGGAGCCGGCCGGCGGCGCGATCGGCGTCCGCTGCGCGCGTTCCCAGGCGGCCACATGGTTGTTCGCGACCGACGGATCGATCGCCGACATATGAAACTGCGTCCGGCGCTTCGCCAGGTCGGCCTGCCGCCGGGCATTGCGGCGATGACGCCACACGAGCCACGCGAACGCGAGCAACGCACTGCCCGACGCGGCCAGCTCCCAACCATGCATTTCCAACATAGAAACCTCCGGATTGACCGCCTGCGTGGCGGTGACAGAATGGGGCGGCGATACCGTCGCGGCGGGCGCAGCCACCGGCGCGCTGCCGGGGCGGTGATCGACGTACGGGTCCTCGGGCACCATGTCCGCGGCGGCACGATCCGCGGCGGCCATCAGCGCGACCACCATGAACAGAAACGTCCTCACTTTCCCTACAACTCACGGTTCCCGCATCCTGTTCGAGCACTCGCCTAACCACTTGTTTTCAGTCGATCCGCAGCGTGATCGATCCGCTATTCTGCCGGCCCGTGGGCCGCGCTACACGCCGCCCGCCGGACGCCGTTGCCCGTGGCGATCCGTGCCGCGGGGGGAGCGCAGTGGCGTTCGCGCCCACAATACCGGCGTCAGTCTCGCGCTGGCAAGCCAATCACGCCGATAGCTGTCCCCGAGCCGCATCCGGCCTCTTGCGTGAACGGTTATCGGTCCACGTGAACAGGTATTGGTCCAGGGCCCCGCACCAGCGACCGGATCGCTCCAGGCGCAAGATCGTCCTCGAAAACCAACCAGTTCGGCATGCGAGGTTCCCCTGGACAAGGGAATCTCGAGGCGACTCAGAGCAAGGATAGAACTCCGGAACATGGCCCCTTGTCGGAGACTGGGTCGTAAGCACTGAGCGTAAGAGTACGAGATCGACAAATTTGGTAGTCCGCACTGCTTGTCACGATGTGCGATCGAGCATGAAACGCTGGGGTAGCGATCGGTTAGCGCAGGCTACCGAGAGGGTAAACTTACATTCTGGGTTAACCGATTACTTTGTGGGAAGGTAAAATACAGGTCCACGAGAAAAACAACGTGGAGGTGCCAGAAAAACTCGCGGGGTAGATGTTTTTAGGTCCCCGCCTCTTGACGATACTTCAGGAAATGATGCGCAGCGTTCCCGGGAACACCGGGAAGTAATGTCCACACAGCTCGTTTTGAGCGCCGATTGCCTTTCACATTCGCTTCGAGCCAACTCTAACTAGCCCGAAGCAAGGCTTTGGAGCGTCACCGGACGCACCGGGGAGTTATTGTTCATGGCACGAAAGGTCGTCATCACTGGTCTGGGCAGCCTGAGCACTCTTGGTAGCTCCGCGTCCGAGCTCTGGCAGAGCATCATGGACAAGAAGGTGGCCTACAAGGCTGTCCCGCAGGCAGATCCGAAGATCAAGGCAAAGTTCTTCGCACTGCTCGACGAGGATAGCCACCGGCTCGACGGCTTCTCGAAGCGCAACACCAAGGGTCTCCCGCTGTTCGCGCGCAACGCGCTGTACTCGGCGCGCCAGGCCCTGCGCCAGGCGTTCGGTGATGACTTCGCCATCGAGCAGCTCGGCGATCCGTTCCGCCGCGGCGTGATCATGGGGACCGGCTGGGGCGGGTACGACGAAGGTAATGCCAACTGCATGGATTACCACCGGACGTCCAACGCCAGCTCGTTCTCGACGATCCAGAACATGGGCAGCGTCGCCACCGCCGCCGTGACCATGAGCTGGGCGTTCCGCGGCTACCAGAACACCACGGTCGCGGCCTGCGCGTCGGGCAGCATCGCGATCGGCGATGCGTTCAACGTCATCCGGCGGGGCGACGCGGACCTGATGCTCGCCGGCGGCAGCGAGTCGCTCAAGGACACGTTCAACATCTGGTCGATCGACATCATCGGCGCGCTCAGCCAGGAGCAGTCGGACATCCGCAAGGCGTGCTGCCCGTTCAGCATGGACCGCAACGGGTTCATCCTCGCCGAGGGTGCGTCGTGCGTCGTCCTCGAGGATCTCGAGAGCGCCCGCAAGCGCGGCGCCACGATCCTGGGTGAGGTCGTCGGCTACGGCAACTTCTCCGACGCCGCCAACCTGACCGCACCCGCGGCCGACCTGCTGGCGCGCGTGCACTGCATCAAGCAGTGCCTCACGCAGGCCGAGATCGAGCCCGACCAGATCGATTACATCAACGCGCACGGCACCTCGACGCAGCTCAACGACCTGAACGAGACCCAGTCGCTCAAGGCCGCGCTCGGGAACGCCGCCTACGAGATCCCGATCTCGAGTACGAAGTCATATACCGGGCACCAGATCGGTGCGGCGGGCGCGGTCGAGACCGCGATCTGTATGAAGGCGTTCGAACACCGCACCCTGCCGGGCACGCTCCACCTGGACAATCCGGATCCGGCCTGCGATCTCAACTACTTGCCCAACGAGCATCACCGCCCGGAGCGGCTCAACTACGCCCTCAACCTGAGCTTTGGCTTCGGTGGCACGAACAGCGTCCTGCTGTTCAAGAACGCCCGGGATTAGCCACATGACCGGCGTGGTCCAGTACTCCAGCAACGATATCGCGAACTGGGCTCAGTTCTCGGGCGATTACAACCCCATTCACTTCGATGCCGCCGCCAGCAAGCGGTTTGGCCATGCCTCGGTGGTCGTGCATGGAATGATCGCGGTGCTCCAGGCGCTCGAGAGCGTGCTGGGCGGTCTGCGAGAAATCCCTGGTTCGCAGGAATGGACCACCGTGACCCAGCGGTTGCGGATTCCAATCTATCCGGGGGAGCAACTGAAGCTCGGGCCCGGAGCGCGGGGACCGCAGCGGCTGGCGCTGCGCTCCGAGGCCTCGGTCAAGGTCCAGGTCGACGTCGAGACGTCGGACACCTACGAGACCGAAGTGCCCGCGCTCAGCTGCACCGCTACCGACGAGACCAAGCAACAACTCGGCGAGATCTCCGTCGATCCGGCGGCGCTCGCGACGGGCCGCTCGGCCCTGCACGACAGCTTTGGATGGCTGCGCACGGATATTACCTTTTTTCAGGCTAGCGCATTTGCGCATTTCATGAGAGTACATATCAGTACACTCGAGCGCTGGGCGCAGCGCTCACTGGGGATCTCACAGCCCACGCTGGGGATCACCGATAACTCCACGTATACCGTGGTCCAGACCACGCATCGCGCGATCGTCCACCGCTCGTGGCTCGACGACGATGCCGGCTCGCTCGAGAACGGTTTGCAATTGCGATTCGCCCCGACGGCATTGACGACGCTTGCCGGCGGTGGCTGTGCATCAGTCTGTGAGATCGAAGTGCGGGCCGATCGACAATATCCAATGTTTGCTAAAATCGGACTCCTGTTGACACGAAACACAAAAGGGTGACCCATGAAGAACGATGCGAATGACGTGCTTGGTTTTCTGAAGAAGCTGGTGCTGGAGCTGACGGACACGGACGAGGAGACGATCACCCGGCAGGCCAGCTTCCAGGATCTGCAGCTGGACAGCCTCGACTTCGTCGAGGTCCAGGTCCAGGTCAAGCAGACGTTCGGCGCGCTCATCGATCCCGACAGCTTCGTGTCGGGTCGCATCGCGACGCTCGGCCAGCTGGTCGATCTGATCGCATCGGGCGGCGAGCTCGCCGCGGCCGCGACCGCGCCCAGCGTGCAGCTGATGGCCGCCGAGGCGTAGGGCGCGGGAAGGCTCGGCCCGATGCTGACGATGAACGCGCAGAGAATGAAGACTGTCGACGTCCTGGTGAGCAAGTCACACCAGGACTACATCGACCTGGGACGGGACTTGCCGTGGGATGGTCATCGACCCGAGCTCCCCCTCCGGCGCGATACCTCGTCCTGGATCTAGGGAACCACGCACTGGGAGGCCCTGACTCCCGCGCAGCGGCAGGAACTGCAGCGCCAGGAGATGGCGCGCGACGTCTCGATGTTCATCCAGCTCGAGGAGACGCTCCCCGTTCTGTACCAGGGGTACGTCAACCGGTATGGCCGCGAGCTGGCACCTGCAGTCAGGAACTATCTGTCCTTG
>DATBBB010000301.1:0-2081 GCA_036271215.1 Kofleriaceae bacterium
GTCATCCGCGACGGCCAATGCCTTCTACCTCGTCATGGTCTCTGTGGACCAGCCAGGCGGCAACCTCGAACTCGGCCTCGCCGAGACCGCGGTCGAGCTTCCAGCCGGCGTCGATGGCAAGCGCCTGGGCATCCACCTCGCTGGCCTCACTGGCGACGCCGCGCTGGGGGAGCCGCCGCTGCAGCTCGCCGCCAACCTGAGTCTCGGTGGCCGCCCTGTAACGATCTCGCTCGATGACGCGACGGCGCGCACGATCGATCTCAATCCCGACGACGGCGGTGCCTTGTTCCTTGCCATCGACCGCGACGATCCGAGCCCCGATACCGGTGCGGCGTTCGACACATTCCACGCCGACCCGAAGCTCGATCTCCGCATGACCGCCGACCACGGCGTGCTCGGCGACGCGCCATTCTACGATGTCTCGCAGATCCTGCTCGATGGCCTTGTTCGCGCCACGGCCTCACCCGAGCGCATCGAGCTACGCAGCGGCACCTTCCGCATCGACACCACGCCTGCCGGCCACGGCTTCGACGCCTCCGCCGGCCAGTGCATCACCGGCATTGAGGCCACCGCCCCCAGCGGCTCGCCCTTCACCCAGTGGACCACCGGCGCATGTAACTGACCCATGCATGGCGAGCGCGCAGGCGCAGGACAGCCCGCTGCAGGTCAGCGGCGGCTTACGGGCCGATCACCGCGACGTTGATCCCGTAGTCCGGTCGGGTCATCAGAATATCGCCGCCGCGCAGGAACATCCGACCGATGTCACATGCGGCGACGTGGTCGAGCGCGACGGCTTCGTGTTCGCCGATCTATTGCCGGCATGAGCACCGGCGGCGTTGATGTGCTTGTAGAGGCGCGCCGATGACCCCTTGGTCGCCAAGCGGCTACGTGAGGCGCATGATCACGTGCGCGTGGGCCTCGGCGAAGTCCTGGAATCGCTCGGGGTGCACGCAGGCCGCCATGATCTCCAGCGACTCGACGAGCCGTGGTCCCGGCCGATTGAAGAACTGGTTGCCGTCGGTGACGTAGACGCGGGCGTGCGGGGCGACGGCCGCGACGACGCTGCGCTCGATAGTGTCGCGCTCCGCGAGCGCGCGTTCGAGCGAGAACCCGCACGGCTTGACGACGACGACCTCCGGGCGAAGCTCCGCGAGCATGGCCGCGTCGATCGTGGGTGCCGGCGCGCCGGCGGTCGAGCCGGCGGGTTCGCCGCCCGCCAGCTCGATCAGCTCCGGCATCCAGGTGCCGCCGATCATCAGCGGGTCGATCCACTCGAGGCTGATCACGCGCGGTCGGGCGGTCGCACCCGCGGCGCGCTCGGCGATCGAACGGATCCGGTGCTCCAGCTCGCCGCGCATGGCGGCACCCTGGTCTCGGCGATCGAGCGCAGCGGCGACGCGTTCAATATCGTCGAGCACGTCGGCGAGCCGGGTCGGGCTGAGGCTCACGATCTGAATGTCGTGGCGATGCGCGAGCCGCGCGACCGCGGCGCGCACGTCGTCGAGCGAGACCGCGCAGACCTCGCACAGATCCTGGGTGACGATCACGTCGGGCGCCAGCTCGGCGAGCGCATCGTCATCGACCGCGTAGATGCTCAGCGCGTCGGTGATCACGGCGCGCACGGCGGTATCGATCGCGCGGCTCGTGCCGTGGACGTCGATCCTCGATCGCGTCAGCACGCGGCGATCACGGATCGTGGCCGGGTAGTCGCATTCGTGCGAGATCCCGACGAGCTGATGTTCGGCGCCAACCACGCACACGATCTCGGTGGCGGACGGCAGCAACGACACGATGCGGGGCGCGACCATCCTGGACATCATGCCCGCGTCGTGTGCGGGTGAGGGTCCTCAGGGGCGCGATGAGTCCGCCGCAGGCAGCGATTGACGACCCGGTCGTGGTTGCGTACTGTGCGCCGTCCTTCGTGACAACTGAATAACGATCGCAGAATGCGCGGAGGTCATCCGCGCGTTACAGGGAAGCCGGTCCAACGCCGGCACGGTCCCGCCACTGTAGGTGGTGAGCTGCTCCTGAGAACCACTGGTCCACGCGGACCGGGAAGGCAGGAATCAGCGCCGGAGTCG
>DATBBB010000302.1:0-35841 GCA_036271215.1 Kofleriaceae bacterium
GGTGACAAGAAGCCGGACGACAAGAAGCCGGGCGACAAGAAGCCAAATGACAAGAAGCCCGAGGACCAACGCGACCACCGCTGACCGGCTCGGTCCATGATCGCCACAAGGCGGCCGACGGGTACCACGGCGACGCGCGCAAGCCGGACGACAAGAAGCCAGGCGACAAGAAGCCCGAGGACCAACGCGACCACCGCTGACCGGCTCGGTGCGTGATCGCCGCGTCTCCTCGGGCGGTCGATCGTGACGAACGCGCATGGTATCTTCGTGGTCGTGGTTGCGCCGGCACATCACCGCTTTACGTTCGACGATTACCTTCGCGTCGAAGAAGATAGCGTCATCAGGCACGAGTTCCTCGATGGACGGATCTGGGCGATGGCCGGTGGGACGCCGGAGCACGCCCGGATTTGTGCGAACATGATCGCGCTACTCAACGTGGCGCTCGGTGCTCGCCGCTGCAGTGTGTTCACGACCGATCTGCGAATTCGCGTGAGCGCGACCGGTCTGGCGACCTATCCCGACGTCAGCGTGATCTGTGGACATCTCGAGCTCGATCCGGCGGATCCCAAGCGCCACACCGCGCTCAACCCGAGGTTATTGGTCGAGGTACTGAGTCCCTCGACCGAGGAGTACGATCGCGGCGAGAAGCTCGAGCACTACCAGCAGATCGCCTCGCTGGAGGAGGTGCTGCTCGTCCACCACAGCGAACGCAAGATCGTCGTGTGGCGGCGGTCTGGGGATCGTTGGACTTCGACCCAGCACGCCGACGGCGTGATCGTGCTCGCCATCGGCTGTGAGCTGTCGCTCTCCGCGATCTATCGCGATCCGATGGCCTGACCGCTACGACGAACGCGTCGTGGTGTCGTCAAGCGGAGCCGATCTCGGCGAAGCTGTCCATGATGCAAACCTGGCCGATTGTTGAATACGCGGCAATAGTGCCGTGCTCCGTAGCGCCTGGTCGCGCGTGCGGTGCGCGGGCAAGCTGTCGCCATGCATGACCTCACGCATCGCATCGACCTGGTGCTCGACGCCGCGATCTCTGCCGGGCGCGTCGTGGGCGCGATCGCGCTCGTCGCCCGCCGCGGCGAGCTCGTCTATCACCGCGCGCTCGGTCTGGCGGATCGCGAAGCCGGGAGGGCGATGGCCGAGGACACGCCGCACCGCCTCGCGTCGCTGACCAAGCCCGTGACGATCGCCGCCGCGCTGGCGCTGATCGACCGCGGCGCGCTCGGCCTCGAGCAGCCGGTGACGCGCTGGCTGCCGGACTTCCAGCCGCGGTTCGGCGCCGGCGCGCCGGTGATCACTCTCCACCAGCTGATGACCCACACCAGCGGGCTCGGGTACACGTTCAACGAGCCGCCGGGCGGCCCGTACCACCAGGCGATGGTGTCCGACGGCCTGGAGCAGCCGGGCCTCGCGCTCGCCGAGAACCTGCGCCGGCTCGCGAGCGTGCCGCTGCGCAGCGCCCCCGGCACGGCGTTCACCTACTCGCTGTCGATCGACGTGCTGGGCGCGATTCTCGAGCGCGCGGCCGATGCGCCGCTGCCCGAGGTGATCGCGCGCCACGTGACCGGGCCGCTCGAGCTGCCGGAGCTCGTGTTCACGCCGCGCTCGCCGGCCGAGGCCGCCGCGCTCGCCGTGCCGTACGCCGATGGCGCACCGCCGGTGCGGGTGCGCGCCGACCAGCCGGTGCCGTTCTTCCCGCCGCTCGCGGTATCGTTCGCGCCCGACCGCGCGCTCGATCCCGCCTCGTATCCATCGGGCGGCGCCGGGATGGTGGGCAGCGCCCGGCCGTTCCTCGGCTTCCTCGAGGCGGTGCGCGCGCGGCGGATCCCGGGCGTGCCTGCAGCGCTGCTCGATCTGATGTTCTCCGACCAGATCCCGGGGCTCGTCCCGGAGACGCTCGAGCCCGGCTGGGGCTTCAGCTACGGCGCCGCGTTCCTCCGCGATCCGGCCCCGACCGGCACGGCGCTGCGGCGCGGCGCGATCCGCTGGGGCGGCGCCTACGGTCACTCCTGGGCGATCGATCCGAGCACCGAGACCACGCACCTGCTGCTCACCAACACGATGTTCGAGGGCATGAACGGACCGCTGAGCCAGGAGATCCAGCGCGCCGTGCACGCGTGACCGGCAGCGTGGCTACGAATCGTCTCGCGTCGCAGGTGCGGAAGCTGGCAAAGCTGAAGCGGAAGCCGAGGCGGCATCCGCACCAGCCTCGGCGGTCGCCGGCAGGTTGAGGGTCATGCCGTCGACCCGCTGGATCGGCTGCACGGCGTCTTCCCAGCCGTAGCGGTAGCTCCCGACGTGGCCCAGCCGGATCGATGTATCGACCATGATGTGGTGCCCGGCCTGCCGCGCGCGCTCGCAGAACGCGTAGTCTTCGCCCAGGTACCAGTAGCCGCCCGGCCGCGCGTGATCTTGGATCACCATCGGCAGGAAGTAGGGGACCACCGGCGCCCCGAACCGGAGGTTGCACGCCGGCAGCGAGAACGTGGCCTGGATGTCGGCGTAGACCTCGCGCTGGGTGCGCAGGAAGCCCAGCCCGAGGTAGCGGACCTCGAACGCCGCCTCGGCGCCGGCAGCCGCCGCCGCTGTGCCCAGCTTGATCATCGTGGTCCCCGGCTCGAAGTACGCCGCGAACGACGGCGACCCCTTCTTCGGGTAGAGCCCGCCGATGATCGGCCGATCGTGCCCGCGCAGCCGCTCGACGTCCTCGGGGTCGAACACGATGTCCGAGTCGATCCAGATCAGATCGTCGAAGCCATCGCCGAGCGCCTGGGTCGCCATCTCGCACCGCGTGCGATCCACCGCGGCGGTCGACGCAAACCGCCTGACCTCGACGCCGCAGCGCTCCAGCTCGCGCAGCCCGTGCTCGCACGCCGGCTCGACGTGCGTCAGGTACGGCACCAGGACCACCGCGCGGCGCTGCGCTACCATCGTGCTACTCGCCGGGGCCGGGGCCAGGCGCGCTCAGCAGGAGCACGACCCCGAGGCGCCGGTGATGCTGAGGTTCACCGTGATCTGGACATCGGTCGTGCACACGCCGCTCGCGCTGCCGCCCGAGTAGATCAGCGTGCCGCCGTCGACCGTGCAGGCGCTCGAGGTGAACGGCTTGAACGTGGTCGTCGCCGCGGCGCCGCCGGCGAGCGTGCCGCCGTTGAACCCCGAGGCGACCTCCACCCCGAGCCCGCTGCTCGTCCCCGAGGCCAGGGTCTGCAGCGTGACCGACTGCGTCCCCGAGTTCGTGACGCTGATCTTCCGGTTCGCCGGGCAGTTCCCGCTCGTGCCGTTCAGGTTGAGCACGTCGCCGGTGGTGCCGACGATCGCGACGTCGATGTTCGCGCCGGTGACCAGGGTGACCACGTCGAGCGGGAACGCCTCGGCGCCGGGCGCGTTGGTGGTCAAGGTCAGGGTCGCGTGCTTGTTGGTGTTCGCGCGATCGGTCCCGACCGTCGAGTCCGGCGGCTTGAGCTGGAGCACGCCCGTCGTGTTCGCCGGGATGTAGAGCGGCAGCGCGGTCAGCACCGTGTAGGCGTTGCCGGGCGAGCCCGAGCCGCTGCCCACGGCCGCCCGCTGCGCCGGGCTCGACCCGACCAGGGTACCGACCACCGGCTCGATCGTCGTGGCGCCGACGTCGATCCCGGTGATCGCCAGCTCCTGATCGCCCGGGTTGGCCAGCATGATCTGGTAGGTCTGCGGCGCGATCCCGCACTGCGCGATCATCGCCGGCATCCCGGTGACCATGACCTTTGGCCCGGCCGGTGCGGCGTCCGCCCCCGCGGCCGGTGCGTCGGCGCTCGCCGCCGCGTCGGGCAGCCCGCTGTGGCTCCCATCGCCCGCGGCGTCGAACCCGAGCCGGCCGCAGGCCGCGAGCCACGCCGCCGTCAGCAGCCACAGCACCTGGGAGAATCGGATTGTACGGGCCACACCCGACGATATCCCACGACGACCGAGCGTCAATGGCTTTCGGGCGCCGTGATATGACCCGGCGGTGAGCCACGAAGAGCCGGATCTCGAGGTCCCCGAGGCCAAGCTGATGAAGGATGAGCTCCAGGCGCTCGGTAGCGCCGGGCCACCGCCCGCCGGGGCGACCGAGGTCCCGCTCGGCGAGCGGCTCGACGAGCTCAAGGGCGAGCTGACCTGGCAGTCGATCGTCGCCGGCATCGTGGTCGCGGCGATCATGGGCATGTCGTATCCGTACATGGTCCTGAAGCTCGGCTTCGGGCCCAACGTCTCGGTGGTCGCCGCGTTCTTCGGGTTCCTGTTCCTGAAGCTGCTCGATCTCGGCGGCGGCAAGCACTACAACCGGTGGCAGAACAACCTGGTCGAGGCCGCCGGCACCAGCGCGGCGCAGACCGCGTTCATGTGCGTGCTGCTCGGCGCGTTCGACATCCTGCGCCACAACACCAACGGCGCGCTCGGCATCGAGCTGACCCCGATGATGTCATTCCTGTGGCTGACCTGTGCGTGCACGCTCGGTGTGCTGCTCGCGGTGCCGCTGCGCCGGCACTTCGTGGTCGATGAGAACCTGCCGTACGTCGACGGCATCGCCGCCGCCGAGACCGTGCTGGTGATGGACCCGCCGCGCGACGCGTCCGAGCTGGTCAAGCGCAACGCGCTGCGCGCGTTCAAGGCGGTGATGTGGGGCGCGGTGGCGTCGGCGATCATCATGCTGTTCCGCGAGGACGCCAAGCTCGTGCTGCACATGCAGAGCGCGCTCGGCCACGTGTCGTCGGGGCTCGCCGGCCTGTTGCCGAAGGTCCCCGAGGGCTGGGACGCGCCGTGGGTGCTGCTGCGCAGCGTGACCCGCGAGGTCGGTCCCGACGGCGTGGTCGGCGAGGTCGTGCACGGCGTCGTGCTCGCGAACATGGCGGTCGGCGCGTCGTACAGCCTGCTCAGCGTCGGGTCCGGCATGATCATCGGCCTGCGGATCAACGCCAGCATGATGCTCGGCGGCGTGCTCGGCTGGGTCGTCGCGCCGTACTTCCTGACCCGCTACGGCGTGGCGATCCATCACGCCAAGCAGGGCCTCGCTGCGATGGTCCCGACCGACACCCCGGTGCGCACCGACGTGCTGTTCTGGGTGATGTGGCCGGCGACCGGCATGCTGGTCACCGGCGGGCTGACCGCGCTGGCGCTGCGCTGGAAGCTGCTGGTCGAGACCTTCCGCAGCCTGCGGACCGCGAAGATCGGCTCGAGCGAGATGTCGCTGTCGTTCGTGATCACCGGCGCGGTGATCAGCGCGATCGCGCTGTGCATCGTGCAGGCCGTGCTGCTCCACATGCCGGTGTGGATGACGATCACCGCGATCGTGCTGTCGCTGCCGCTGATGCTCGTCGGGCTGCGCGTGCTCGGCGAGACCAACTGGGGGCCGATCAGCCAGGTGTCGAACATGATGCAGGGCGTGTTCGCGGCGCTCGCGCCGGGCAACGTCGTGGCCAACATGGTCGCGAGCGGCACGACCGGGACGATCGCCGTGTCGTCCGAGTCGATCATGCAGGACTACCGGTGCGGCCAGATCATCGGCAGCCGGCCGCGCAACCTGACGATCATGCAGCTGATGGCGGTGCCGATCGGCGCCGCCGCGGTGTCGTGGATGTACCCGGCGCTGACCAAGGCGTTCCCGATCTTCGACACGACCGACCCGGTGACCCACAAGCTGATCAAGGCCCAGCTGACCTCGCCGATCTCGAACAAGTGGTCCGGGTTCGCGCAGATCCTCAAGGACGGGGTCAGCGCGCTGCCGAGCTCGGCGGCCTACGCGCTCGTGGTGTTCTCGATCCTCGGGGTCGTGCTGACCGTGCTCGAGAGCAAGCCGCGGCTGAAGAAATTTCTCCCGTCGCCGACCGGGATCGGGATCGGGATCCTGGTGCCGTTCAGCGTGGTGACGACGATGTTCATCGGCGGGCTCGTCGGCCACTACTGGGAGAAGCACCGCAAGGCGTCCGCCGACGTGTACCTGCTGCCGCTCGCGTCCGGGATGATCGCCGGCGAGGCGCTGATCGCCGTGTTTGCCTCGATCTACCTCGCGGCGATCGGATAGCGCGCCGCGGGCATGGCGCGCTATGGTGCGCCCCATGGTGCGACTCATGATCTCGGCAGCGCTGGTGATGGGCCTGGCGGCCACCGCAGCGGCGGACCCCGTGACCACGACCGGCAACGCGGGGGCGCCCGCGGCACCGGGGATGCCCGCGGTGGGCAGCAACCTGGCGCTCACCGGCACCGCGATGTGGCCAAAGCTCGACTGGATGTACGACGTGCCGTCGCTCAACGACGCCGCCGGCAAGGTCGTGGTCCACTGGTTCTGCGCGCCGCGGATCGCCGCGTGCACCGACGACCTCGCGCGGATCGTGACCCTGCGCGAGACCGGCCGGGTCTACGTGATCGCGTACATCAACGGCGCGAAGGCCGATGCCAAGAAGCTCGATCCGATCCGCGAGAGCGAGGGCGTCGGCCACGGCACGGTCGGGTTCGGCCGCGGCGCGACCAAGCTGATGAAGGACCTCGGGTTCGCCGGCCCGGCGTCGATCGTCGTCGACGTCGATGGCAAGGTCCAGCTGGTGACGACCGGCACGGTGCCGTCGGACCTCGACGCGCGCGACGCCAAGGTCAACGCGGCGATCGCGGCGATCAAGGAGTACGTGTCGACCCCCGACGGCGCCAAGACCGCCAGGGCGGGCGAGAAGTTCCCGCTGTCGGTGACGATCCGGATCGCGAGCTGGCTCAAGTACAGCGACAAGACGCCGCGCGAGCTGCGGGTCACGGTCCCCAAGGACATCAAGTGCGACTCGACCAACCTGACCGGCGATCAGATCAAGATCGCCGACCGCCAGCTGACCGCGGCGATCAGCTGCAGCGGGCCGCACGGGGTCTACGAGGCGCGCGGCGATCTGCGGTTCGGCTACGACTCGCCGTCGGGCGGCACCGGCCTTGGCGCCGAGACCGTCGAGTGGAAGTTCGAGATCAAGTGAGCTACTGATCGTCGTCGCCGGCGGACGGCCCCGGCGGCTGGCCCCACTCGTCGGCGATCTGGCCGTACGAATCGGCGACGACCCAATCGCGGAACCCGCCGATCTGGAGGTAGACCGCGCCGAGCTTGCCCTTGTGGGCGAACGCGAACACGGTCTCGCCGGCGCCGATCGGCTGGGTGCGGGTCGCGATCGCCACGCGGTGGTGGTCGAGCAGCTTCACGGTCGCGGGCCCGAGCGCGCCGTCGGTCTTGATCACCACGGTGCCGGCGTCGGCGTCGTAGCGCAAGGTCAGCTTGGGCCGCATGCCGGGATCGCCGATCGTGTAGCTCGCCGCCCACGGCTCGTCGACGTGCGCCAGCCGGGCGGCGGTCCTGTCGGTCAGCGGGGTCGCCGGCGGGGTGTGGCAGCGCGCCGACCGGCTGGACCGCCAGCGCACGGATCGCGGCGAACCACGCACCGTACAGGTCGGAGACCTCCAGGCGCGCAACGCAGCCTGGCGCCGCGTTATTCGCTGCCGCCGGGCGTGCCCTTCAAAAGCGGGCTCGGCGCCGCGGAGCCTACATCGGACGCGGCGGCGGCGGCGGCGATCCTGGGGCGATTGGCCAGCGCGACGATCAGGCCGAGCAGCGCGGCGGTCGCCGGGACGAACGTCCACTCGAACAGCCAGCCGTGCGTGATGAACACCCCGCTCGTCGGCGGCGCGATCGTCATCGCGAGCGAGCTCAGCGAGCCCGAGATCCCGAGCGCGACGCCTTGCTCGTGGCGATCGACCTGCTGCGTGATCTGGCTGGTGATCACCGGGCGCAGCACGCCGTTGCCGAACGCCGACAGGGTCGCGGTCACGAGGATCACCGCGAGCGTCGCGGCGAACCCGAGCACGGCGTAGGCGGCCGCCGCGGCGACGAACCCGGCGAGCACGACCTTCATCTCGCCGAGCCGCTTGATCAGCCGGCCGAGGATGCCGCCCTGCAGGATGATCCCCATGAACCCCGAGTACGCGAACAGGAACCCGACCTCGCGCGCGGTCCACAGGAACCGGCGCTCGGCGAACAGCGCGAACCCGCTCATGAACGCCGAGAACGCGAACGCGAAGCAAAAGAATTGCAGGTACAGCGCGCTGAGCCCGGGCCGCCTGAAGTAGTCGGCGTAGACCTCGAGATCGAACAGCCCGGGGCGCTTGCCGCCGGGGCCGGCCGCCGTCGCCTGCGGGCTCTTGGCGTCGCGGGCGCCCGGCGCGCCGGGCTCGAGCAAGGTGTACGAGCAGATCATCGACCCGACCGACATGCACGCGGCGACCAGGAACGGCACGTGCAACCCGTAGCCCTGCAGCCAGCCCGCCATCGCCGGCCCGAAGAAGAACCCGATGCCGAACGCGATGCCGATCATGCCGAACGCCTTGGCGCGGTCCTGCGGCTGCGTGTGATCGGAGATATAGGCCTGCGCGGTCGACAGGTTGCCGGCGGTCAAGCCGTCGAGGATCCGGCCGAGGAACACCAGCCACAGGTACTTGGGCTCGGCGGGCATGAACCCGGCGCACGCGAGCACGAGGAACCCGGCGCACGTCCCGGCCTGGCTCACCAGCAGCAGCGGGCGGCGGCCGTAGCGATCCGACAGCCGGCCGATCAACGGCGTGGAGAGCAGCGAGCAGGCGGCATACACCGACACCAGCGTGGTCGCGACCAGCGGGCTGGCCTGGAAGTGCTCGGCGTAGAACGGGAGCAGCGGGTAGACGATCGTGAACCCGAGCACGTCGACGAGGACGACCAGAAAGATGGGCAGCAGCGGCGACCGCTTCACGCGCCGCCAGGATCGCGAAAACCCGTGAAAACTGAAATCCCGCTGGCCCGGTTTCCTCGAAAACCTGTAGGCTTCCAGCGAATGGGGTTTTCACGCCGCGCGGTCGCGCTGGTCGCGTCGATCACCTTGCTCGCGTTCCTCGGCGGCTGCTTCGGCTACAACAAGTCGGCGAAACGCTGGGCGTATGTCGGCGATGCCATCCTGCTCGCCGGCGGCGGCACCGCGATTGCGATCGACGTCACATCCAAGGAGACGCCGTGCATGCCCGACGCGATGGGCAACGGTTGCACTTACCAGCCGTCGCTCCACGGCGCCGTCATCGCCGGCGTGGTGCTGGCCGCCGCGGGCCTGTTCGGCATCCTGTTCAACGCCACCCGCGACAACGTCAAGACCACCCGTTAGCTATCCCGGTCGCCCCGCTGCAGGAACCCCGGGCGCGTGCCCCGGCGCGCGTATCGCACCGAGAGGATGGTGATGACGTTCAGCGCGCGGCGATGCGTGTAGTACAGGTGCCAGTCTAGGTGCAGGAGGATCTGGCGGATCTCGCGTCCGTGCCGATCGCGTCCGCACACGCGGCCCAGCTCGGGCATCTCGCGGAGCCGACTGGTGGCATGCTGGATCTCGGCGAGCAGCGGGTTGTCCGCGGATCCGTGCTCGCGGGTCCACCGGCGCTCGATCGCGAGCAGCGCCTTGTGGGCGCGGTCCGCAAGCTCGATCTCGGCCGCCATGTCACATCAGCGGGCGGCTCGTTGATTGCGCAGCGCGCGCAGCGAGGCCATCGCCTGGTCGAACGGGATGGTCTTGCCGGCATCCATATCGGCGAGCGACGCCTCGAGGTCCGCGTGGAGCTGTGCGCGTTCGTCGTCCGTCAGGCCGTCGTCGACGGTGGCGAGGAGCTGTTGCGCGGCTTCGAAGCAGCCTTCCTCGTGTGACTCGAGCAGCGCATCGCCGATCTCGGCGCGGTGCGGCTCGTCGAGCTCGAGGAGCTTCTGCATGAGGACGGCAGGGATTGCCATGCAGTCAGGATACGCGACCTGACCTCGTCCGGCGACGCGAAGTACATACCCGCGGTCGATTGCAGCGTCGGTCGAGCGCGACGCTCAAGGCTCTTGTGAGCGCCGGACGCCGCGGGTCAGCTCGCGCACTCGCCTTCGCCGCTGATGACCTCGAACGCGGTGGTCTCGCCGAGATCGATGAAGTCGGACTCGACGGCGTCGGCGTCGCGGAGCTCGGTGAGGTCGTGGATCAGGGCGCGCAGGGTCTCGATCGGCTGGGCGGCCCAGAACGCGTGGCTCGTGCCGCCCTCGCGGATGTAGAAGTCGAGCAGGCGCTCGACGGTCGCGGCGGCGCGCCGCGCCGGGACCTTGCTGACCAGGCGGCCGAAGTCGGCGCCGTCGGCGCGGATCCCGCCGCCGACGTAGACCAGGTACTGCGGGGCGGGGCGGCCGGCGAGCTTGCGCATGCCGCCCTGGAACCCGATGCCGGCGATGTAGTGCTGGCCGCAGCCGTGCGGACAGCCGGAGACCTTGATGTCGAGGCCCTTGGCCGCGGCGATCAGATCGGGCCGGCGGTCGAGCAGCTCGGTGAGCTGGCCGCCCAGGCCGCGCGACGCGGTGACCGCGAGCTTGCAGGTCGACGCGCCCGGGCAGCTGGTGACGTCGGCGATCGTGTTGGCGTCCTTGAGCGCGAGGCCGATCTTGACCAGCTCGCGGTGCAGCGACGGCAGTCGGGCGTCGGGTACGTAGCGCAGCAGCAAGTTTTGCTCGTTGGTCGCGCGCAGCTCGCCCTCGCCGTAGTGGACGACGAGCGACGCCAGCGCGCGGAACTGGACGGCCGTGATGTCGCCGAGGATCAGCCGGATCACGACCGCGGAGAACCCGGCCTGCTTCTGCGGCCGCACGTTGTGCTCTGCCCATTCGGTGTAGCCGGGCTCGAAGCTCGCGAGCTGGGCGAGCGGGGCGCGGCGCGGCGCCACCACCGGCTGGGGCGGCAGCACGAGCGGCACGCCGCCCTCGGCGCGGATCTTGTCGCGCTCGGCGCGGTACTCGGCGAGGAACGCGTCGGGGCCGATCTTGTCGATCGCCCACTTGAGCCGCGCCTTGGCCTTGTTGTGGCGGTTGCCGATCCGGTGGAACACGCGGACGATCGCGTCGGCGGCCTCGAGGATCTCGCCGGTCGGCACGAAGTCCTCGACGGTGAGCGCGCTGCGCCGCAGGGTCGAGAGCCCGCCGCCGGCGAGCAGCTGGAAGCCGAATTCGTCGCGGCCGTCGGCGCCGGGCCGCTTGCGCGCGAGGAACCCGAGGTCGTTGATGAACGCCTGCGAGCAATCGGTGCCGCAGCAGCCGCCGAGCGACGGCTTGAGCTTGCGCGGCAGGCTCGACGAGTACGGCCCGCGCAGCAGGTGGCGGGCGAGCGCCTCGACGTACGGCGACGGATCGAACGGCTCGTCGTGCGCGACGCCGGCGAACGGACAGCACGTCCAGTTGCGCACCGAGTGGCCGCACGCCTCCTTGGTGGTGATGCCGGACTCGGCGAGCCGGCGCAGCGCAGACTCGACGTCGGCCATCGGCACGAAGTGGTACTGCACGTTCTGCCGGGTCGTGATGTGGCCCTTGCCGCCGCCGTGGGTCTCGGCGACGTCGGCGAGCGCCTCGAGCTGGGCCGGGGTGATGAACCCGCCGGGCAGCTTGGCGCGGAGCATCATCACGCCGTCCTGGCGCTGGCCGTACACGCCGTTGAGCAGGCGGAACCCGCGCCAGTCATCGGCCGAGACCTCGCCGCGCTCGAACGCCTCGAGCCGCTCGACGAACAGGTCGACGTCGGCCTGGCGCGCGAAGCCCAGGCGGCCGGGCGGGGGGCCGGGCGGAGAGCCGACCGGCGCGTCGGTCGATGCAGGCGGGGGTAGATCGATGATGCTCATAGCGACCTCTCGACAAGCGGGGATTCGACGACCGAACGAGAACCGATGGCATCGGCGAGCGCGACGACCTCGCCGATCACGAGCACCGCGGGGTGCTCGGTCGCGGGCAGCGCGACCCCGGGCGCGACCAGCTCGCCGAGCGAGCTGCGCACCGTGATGCTGCCGGGCTGCGACGCGCCGAAGATCAGCGCGGCCGGCGTGTGCGGCGCCCAGCCGCGGCCGATCAGCCGCGCGGCGATCTGCGCGCGCTGCGCGACGCCCATCAGCACGACGATCGTCAGCGCGCCGGGCGCGATGCCGTCGAGGATCGGCGCGTACGCCGACTCGGCGTGGCCCGACACCACCGCGAACCCGGCCGCGACGCCGCGGTGGGTGACCGGGATCCCGGCGAGCAGCGGGGCCGCGGTCGCCGAGCTGAGCCCGGGGACGACCTCGTAGCCCACGCCGGCCGCCTCGAGCGCGAGCGCCTCTTCGCCGCCGCGGCCGAGCACGAACGGATCGCCGGCCTTGAGCCGCACCACGCGCTGGCCGCGCCTGGCGGCGCGGATCATCAGGTGGTGGATCCCGGCCTGGTCGATCGAGTGCCGGCCGGCGCGCTTGCCGACGTAGAACCGCTGGGCCTTGGGCGCGAGCTCGAGCAGCTCGGCGTGGACCAGCGCGTCGTTGAGCACGAGGTCGGCGTCGCGCAGCCGGCGCAGCGCGCGCAACGTGAGCAGCTCGGGGTCACCGGGGCCGGCGCCGACGAGCGAGACGAAGCCGGTCATGATGGGTCTCCTGCGTGCGGGGTTGCGTTCGACGGCTCGGGCGAGGGCGTGGGCGTGGGTTCGAGCCGGGGTTCGAGCCGGGGCTCGAGCCGGGGTTCAGATCGACGGTAGATCCGATCGAGCGCGCGCAGCAGCAGCGGGCGGCGCTCGGCCATCGCCACGCCGGCGGCCTTCCACTCGGCGCGGGCGGCGCGGGCGACGTCGATCCAGCGCTCGAGGTCGTCGGGCAGCACCGCCTCGAGCGCCTCGCGCAACAGGCCCGCGAGCGCCGGCGCGAGGCCGCCGGTCGAGATCGCCAGCTCGATCGGGCCGCGCCGGATCACCGCGCCGAGGTACGCGCTCGCCGAGGCGACGTCGTCGACCGCGTTGACGAACAGGCCGCGCGCCGTTGCCGCGGCGGCGACCTCGCGGTTGACCTCGGGGGTGGCCGCGGCGACGACCCAGCGCGCACCGTCGAGATCGCCGGGCACGAAGCCGCGCGCGATCAGCGAGACCGTGGCGCCCCCGACGCGATCGGCGCCCCCGGCGCCCCCGGCGCCCCGGATCGCGTCGACCGCGGCGTGGACCGCCGCGCTGATCGCCGGCGCGACCACGGTGATCCGCGCACCGGCCTCGATCAGGCCCGCGAGCTTGCTCGCCGCGACCGGGCCACCGCCCACGACCACGACCGGCAGCCCGGCGAGCTTGAGGAACGCGGGGTACAGCCGCGGCGGATAGGATTCACCCGACGAAGCACTTCGGTCTCGCCCATCCGGAACGAGATCGATGATCGAGCTCTCGGGGAGCGAGCAATGTTCGCTCCCCGCTCCTTGGCGGTCGATGTGCTCAGGCGGCATCGGGAGCCTTGTGGGCGAACGAGCCGGCGGCGGTGGGCTGGCCGGGCTGGCCGGGCTGCCCCGGCTGCCCCGGCTGCCCCGGCTGGATGACGTGCAGGCCGCACTCCTTCTTCTGCTGGCCGCGCCACCGGCCGGCGCGCGCGTCCTCGCCGGGCAGCACCGCCGCGGTGCACGGATGGCAGCCGATCGACGGATAGCCCTGCTCGTGCAGCGGGTTGTACGGGACGTCGTGGGCGTAGATGTGGCCCCACACGTCGTCGTGGGTCCACGCGACCAGCGGGTTGACCTTGATCAGCCCGAACTTGCGGTCGTTCTCGACCACGCGGGCGTACGCGCGCTCGGCGGTCTGATCGCGGCGGATCGCGGTGATCCACGCCGCGAACCCGGTGAGCGCATGCTTGAGCGGCAGCACCTTGCGCAGCTCGCAACAGCGATCCGGATCGCGCTCCCACAGCGCGGCGCCGTGCTCGACCGCCTGCTGCTCGACGCTGTGGGTCGGGCGCACCGCGCGGATCGTGATGCCGTACTTCGCCTCGAGCCGGTGCCACAGGTCATAGGTCTCGGGGAACAGCAGGCCGGTATCGAGCGTGAACAGGTCGATCGGCAGGTTGTTGCGCGCGACCAGGTCGATGATCGCGCAGCCCTCGGCGCCGAACCCGGTGGCAAACGTCAGCCGTTCGCCGATGTGCTGGCTCGCCCAGCGCAGGATCCCCGCGGGGGTCTCGCCTTCGAGCTCGCGCGCAGCAGTGACGACGTCGATGATGTTCATACGTCCGCCATAACGGATGGACAGAGATATACCCTGTACGGATGAACTGTCAACGATAACGGAAGCGCGGGCCAAGCTCCCCGGAGCATCTCCCAATTGCCTGAAATTTCAGGGGCGCCGTCCGCGCCGGCTACCTTCGCTTGAGCTGGTTTACCAGCTCGTGGGCCTTCTCGCGGTTCGGATCGTCCTTGGGGGCGTAGCGCAGGAACAGCTCGAGGTTCTCGAGCGCCGCGCGCGGCTTGTGGGTCGCCGAGTACAGCCGTCCGAGATACCAGTAGCTGATCGGGTTCTTCTCGTCCGTGCGGACTGCCTTGGTCAGGTACACCTCGGCCTCTTCGTACTGCTTCTTCTCCAACAGCATGCCGCCGAGCTTGGCGAACGCCTTGGGGTACGGCGGCTCGAGCTTGACCGCCTTGCGATACGCGACCAGCGCGTCATCGACGTGCTGCTGCACGCGATAGATCTCGCCGTACGCGTACCAGTAGCGCGACTCGTTCGGCGAGTACTTCACCGCCTTGCCGAACGCGGCCTCCGCCTCGGCCTGCTTCTGCTGGCCGCGATCGCCGAGCGCCGCGGCCTGGCGGTTGTAGAGCACGCCGAGCTCGAAGTAGGCCTGGCCGTTCCTGTGATCGAGCTCGATCGCCTTGTCGAGGTGCTGCTTGGCCTCATCGGTCTCGTCCTGATCGCGCAGCGCGGCGCCGAGCAGCGCGTGAGCCTGCGAGTCCTGGGGCGCGGCCTTGAGCGCGGCGCGCAGCTCGAGCGCGGCCTTGTTGGCATCGCCCATCTCGTGCAGCTGCTCGCCGAGCGCCATGTGGTACTTGGCGCTATCGGGCTCGAGCTGCACCGCCTTGCGCAGCTCGTCGACGCCCTCGTCGGGCTGGCCCATCGCGATCAGCGCGCGGCCGCGCTTCTCGTGGCCGCTCGCGAGGTTGCCGTTGAGCTGGATCAGCTGGCTCGCGATGTCGAGCGCGTCCTTGGCGCGGTTGGCGAGCAACAGCGCCCCGGCGTAGAGGTCGTAGCCGTTGGGGTCCATCAGGTTGGCGCCGTTGTACTGCTTGGCGATCTCGACCGCGCGCGGGTAGCGCCCGGCGTGATCGAGGAAGTCGACCCACTCGGCGAGGATCTCGTAAGCGAGCTTGGGCGACTCGCTCGCGGTGGCGTAGGCCTCGCCGTACGTCCGGTCGGCGTCGTCGATGTGGCCGGCCGTCACCTGGTCGCGCGCGTCGACGACGAGCTGCTTGGCTTCCTTCTTCTTGGGATCGTGTGTGGAGGTCTTGACGACCAGCTCGCCGCCGCCACAGCCGATCGCACCGACGAGGAACACTCCCGTCAGCACGAGGCGAAGCATGACCGTGAACATTGGATGAAGCGTAGCCAAACCGCGACGTTCGTGCCACTTTGCGGGCCCGGTCACGACATCCGGCGGGCGTTTGCGTTCGGCGTCAGCGCGAGCGCGGCCTGACGAGCGCGAGCGCCACCGCGCCGGCGATCAGGACGTTGGCGATCACCGTCGAGACCCCGAGCGCCTCGGACGCCGCGGCGCCGAGCAGCACCGCGAGCACGGGGTTGACGTACGCGTAGCTGGTGGCGACGACCGGGCGCGCGTGGCGGAGCAGCCAGTTGTACGCGGTGAACCCGATCAGCGAGCCGAACACGAGCAGGTAGGCGAACGCGAGCCACGACGCGGTGCTGGCGTGCGCCGGCAGCCGCTCGCCGCGCACGGTGCCGATCACGGCGAGCACGGCGCCCCCGGTCAGCATCTGCATCGCCGACGACAGGAACGTGTCGTGCGCCGCGGTGCGGGCCGCGCGCCGGGCGAGCACCGAGCCGAGCGCCCAGCACAGCGGTGACAGCACGACCAGGACGACGTGCGCCGGCTTGCCCGACACCGCGGGCCCGCCCATCAGCACGACCACGCCGACGAACCCGATGATCAGCGCCAGCCACTCGCGCCGGCTCGGCCGGTCGCCGGCGATCGCCCCGAGCACGCCGAGCCACAGCGGCATCGTCGCGCACACCACCGCGGCGCCGCTCGACGACACCGACTGCTCGCCGATCGCGACGAACCCGTTGCCGCCGGCGAACAGCAGCGCTCCGATCGGCGTCACGCGCAGCCACTGCCGCGCGCTCGGCCACGCGGCGCCGCGCTGCTTGGCGACCGCGAGCATCACCAGCCCGGCGGCCGAGTACCGCATGCTCGCCATCACCATCGGCGGTAGCTCGCGCACCGCGATCGCCATCGCGAGGTAGGTCGAGCTCCAGATCAGGTAAACCGCGGCAAGGCACGCGATCAACAGCGGGTCGACGGTGGGTTTGTCGGTGGCGGTAGGTGCGGCAGAAGACGTGGTCAGCACGGGCTTGGGCTTCAAGATAGGGTCTCGCCGCGAACAGCACAGAGGCACAGAATTGCTGACTGGAGCAGTACAGACAAAGCTGTGCCGGTCGGGCGTTCCGGAACTGTCATGGTCGGGTCTGCAGCGGACGAGTACACTTGGGGTGTGGTGGCAACCAGCGGGTTTCTATACGAGCACCTCGCGGACGAGCTGGGCCAGGCGATCGATCGCGGCGCCTTGCGCGCCGGGGATCGCTTGCCCTCGGTGCGCCGGCTCGCCCAGGAGCGCAGCGTCAGCGTCGCGACCGTGCTCGAAGCGTACATGCGGCTCGAGAACGCCGGGCTCATCGAGGTCCGGCCGAAGTCGGGGCACTTCGTGCGCCGGCGCAGCGTGCTGACCGCCGAGCCGCGCACCCCGCGGACCTGCTCGACGCCATCGCGCGTCACGGTGTCCGACGCTTACACCAAGGTCCTCGCGGCGATGCGCGATCCCGAGCTGCTGCCCCTCGGCTGCGCGACGGTCGACCAAGCATACCTACCTATTCAAGCGCTCAACCGGCTCGTGATTCAAGTGACCCGCGAGATGACCACGGTCGGCGCGCGCTACGAAGGTGCGCCCGGCCTGCTCACCCTGCGGCGCCAGATCGCGCGGCGCGCGGTCGAGGCCGGGGTCGCGCTCGGTGAGAACGATCTATGCACGACGATCGGTGCGACCGAGGCGCTGTCGCTGGCGCTGCGTGCGGTCGCGCGGCCGGGCGATGTGATCGCGGTCGAGTCACCGGCGTACTTCGGGTTCCTGCAGACGATCGAAGGCCTCGGGCTGCGCGCGCTCGAGATCCCCGCCAACCCGCGGACCGGGCTCGACGTCGCGGCGTTCGAGGACACGCTGAAGACCCAGCCGATCCGCGCGCTCGTGGTCACGCCCACGGTGTCCAACCCGCTCGGCTCGATCATGCCGGACGAGGACCGCGACCGGCTGGTCCGGATCACCCGGCGCTACGACGTGCCGATCATCGAGGACGACGTCTACGCCGAGCTGGTGTTCGATGGCTCGCGGCCGCGGCCGCTGCGCGCGTTCACCGGCCCCGGCGAGGACAGCCACGTGCTGTTGATCGGCTCGGTGTCCAAGACGCTCGCGCCGGGCTATCGGGTCGGCTGGCTCGCCGGCGGCCGGTGGCACGATCAGATCGTGCGGCTCAAGTACAGCCACACCCTGGCGTGCCCGAGCCTGCCGGGCATGGCGGTCGCGGAGTTCCTCGCCAGCGGCGGCTACGATCGCCACCTGCGCCGGCTCCGCGCCGCGCTCGCCGGCAACGTCGAGCGCTACCGCGAGACGATCGCCACCGAGTTCCCCGAGGGTACCCGGGTCTCGGCGCCGCGCGGCGGGTTCGTGCTGTGGGTCGAGCTGCCGCAGGGCGTCGACGCGCTGCAGCTCCACGATCAGGCGCTGCGCAAGCGGATCGTCGTGGCGCCGGGCCCGCTGTTCTCGGCCCGCCAGCGGTTCGCCAACTTCATCCGGATCTCGGCCGGCTCGCCGTGGTGCGAGCGGATCGCCGAGGGCCTGCGCACGCTCGGGCGGCTGGTCGCGCGCCGCGAGTGATCACATCGTCAGGCCGCCGTGCACGTCGATCGTGTGGGCGTTGTAGTAGTCGCACTCGAGCGCGAACTTGACGGCGAGCCAGATGTCCTCGGGCACGCCGATCCGGCCGACCGGCACGCTGGCGATCAGCGCGTCGCGCGCCTTCTGGTTCATGCCCTGCGTCATCGGGGTCTCGATCATGCCGGGCGCGACCGCGGCGACGCGGATCCCGAACGCCGCGAACTCGCGGGCCCAGGTCACCGTGTTGGCGGCGAGCGCGGCCTTGGCGGCGCTGTAGTTCGACTGGCCGCGGTTGCCGTGGCGCGCGACCGACGACATGTTGACGATCACGCCGGGCTTCTGATCGGTCGCGACCATCTTGGCCACGGTGTCGCGCACCATGAACGTCGCGCCGGTCAGGTTGACGGCGATCACCGCGTCCCACTGGTCCTTGGTCAGCTTGGTGATCGCGCCGGTCGTGCGGTCCTTCTTGACCAGCAGGCCGTCGCGCAGGATGCCGGCGTTGTTGATGAGGCCGTTGAGCCCGCCCATCGCCTCGGCCGCCCAGTCGACGAACGCGCCGACCTCGGCCTCGCTGGACACGTCGAGCTTCTTGACGTGGACCTTACCGGGCAGATCGCGCGTCGCGGAGGCGAGCTCGGCGAGCAGGTCCTCCTTGACGTCGCCAGCGGCGACCTGGGCGCCGGCCTCGGCGAGCCGGCGGGCGAAGTGCGCGCCCATGCCCTGGGCGGCGCCGGTGACGATGATCTTGAGCGACGAGAGCTGCATATGGCGGCGTTCTTACCACCGCCGCCGTGCAGCTGACTACGGGGAGCGCCGCACCGTCACAGGCACTTGTTGTTGACGCACGCGCTCGACTTGCAGTCGAGCGGCGTGGTGCACGACTTGCCGGTATCGCAGTCGCCGCCGAGCCCACCGGTCATGCCGGTGACGATGAACCCGGTGGTGGCCAGGATGTTGGTCGTGATCGTCTTGTTGCCGAGCGAGGTCGCCTGCTTGTGATGCAGCACGACCACGCCGTTGACCGGCGGGCTCGCGGTGATCTTCAGGGTCGTCCCGTTGATCGCCGTGACGATGTCGGCCGCGATCGTCGGTGCGTTGTCGCTCGTCCCGATCGGGATCTGAACGTTGCCGGGGGCGGCGCTGAAGGTCGGCTTCGTGAACTCGAACGTCTTGGTCGTGAAGCCGTCGTTGATCGTGAAAATGTCGCCGGACGTATTCAGCAGGCTGGCGTCGGTCGCGAAGATCAGGCCGGTCGCCGGCGCCGAGGTCACCGTCGTACACGTCGCGTTGCACGCGCCGCACGTGGTGTTGCCGTCGTCGCAGGTCTCGACGCCGTCGATGACGCCGTTGCCGCACTTCGAGGGCAACGTGCAGTTGTGATCGCAGCCGTCGCCATCGATGACGTTGCCGTCGTCGCAGTCCTCGCCGGGATCGACGATGCCGTTGCCGCACGCCGGCACGGTGCAGTTGGTGTCGCACGTGTCGCCGTTGGTCAGGTTGCCGTCGTCGCAGGCCTCGCCGGGGTCCTTGATGCCGTTGCCGCAGTGCTCGAACAGGCAGTTCGCGGTGCAGCCACCGCCCGGGTTCGGCGGATCGCACTGCTCGCCGTGCGTGCCGTCGGGCTTGTACGACGGGTTGACGATGCCGTCGTTGCATATCGGCACGGTGCAGTCCTCGTTGCAGGTCGCGCTCGCGCCGGCGGTGTCGCACTTCTCGTGCGTGCCGTTGTTCTTGGTGCCGTCGCCGCAGAACTCGATCTTGCACAGCGACGAGCAGCCGTCGCCGTTATTGAGGTTGTCGTCGTCGCACTGCTCGCCGGGATCGATGATCCCGTTGCCGCAGATCTCCTTGTGGCAGGTCGACGAGCAGCCGTCGCCGTTGCTGGTGTTGTGGTCGTCGCACTCCTCGTGGCCGGCCCAGATGTGGTTGTCGCCGCAGGTCGGCAGCACGCAGGTCGTGAGGCACGCGCCGGTGTCGGAGTTGGCGCCGCCGAGGTCGCACTGCTCGCCCGGATCGAGGATGCCGTTGCCGCACTTCTGGGTCATGCAGCTCGCCGAGCACGGCCCGGTGCCGGCCGCGCCGTCGCACTGCTCGCCGGGGTCGAGCACGCCGTTGCCGCAGTGCTCGAACTGGCAGGTCAGCGAGCAGCCGTGGCCGACGTCCGGCGGGTCGCACTGCTCGCCGTGGGTGCCGTCCGGCTTGTACGCCGCATTGACGATACCGTCGCCGCACATCGGCGCGGTGCAGTCGAGATCGCAGGTCGCGCTCGCGCCGCCGGTGTCGCAGGTCTCGTGCGGGCTGTTGTTGGTCACGCCGTCGCCGCAGTACTCGCGCACGCAGTTGTGCGCGCAGCCGTCGCCGTCGGCGGTGTTGCCGTCGTCGCACTGCTCGCCCGGATCGATGATGCCGTTGCCGCAGGTCTCCTTGCGGCAGGTCGACGAGCAGCCGTCGCCGTTGGCGGTGTTGTTGTCGTCGCACTCCTCGTGGCCGGCCCAGACGAAGTTATCGCCGCACTTGGGGAACTTGCAGCCCTTGGTGCAGTCGCCGGTGTTGGAGTTCGCGGCGCCGAGGTCGCACTCCTCACCGGGCCCGACGATGCCGTCGCCGCAGCCCTTGTTGGCGCACGCGTTGGTGCACGCGTCGGTGTCGGTCCGGTTGCCGTCGTCGCACGCCTCGCCGTGCAGCGGGCCCGCGGTGTCGGTCTTGCCGTCGCCGCACACCGCGATCTGGCAGTTCGCGGTGCAGTCCGCGTTGTCGGCGTTGGCGGCGGCGTTGTCGCACTGCTCGGGGTTCGTGCCGTCGGGCTTGAACTGGTGGTTGACCTTGCCGTCGCCGCAGGTCGGCGTGGTGCAGTCGGCGTTGCAGCTCGCCGACTCGGGCGACGTCGTGGTGCGCGAGAACTCGACGGCCTGGGCCGCGGTGTCGCACTGCTCGATGTGCTCGGGGTGGCTGGGGCTGCCGAGCGTGTTGACGAACCCGTCGCCGCAGCGGTTGAACACGCAGTCGGCGCGGCAGTCGCCGCTGTTCGAGTTCAGCGGCCCGAGGTCGCACTCCTCGCCGGGATCGACGATGCCGTTGCCGCACATCCGGGTCGACTTGCAGTCCGCGCTGCACCGCGAGGTGTCGACCGGCAGCAGGTCGCAGGCCTCGCCGGGATCGACGATGCCGTTGCCGCAGATCTCGACCTTGCAGCTCGGCGAGCAGCCGTCGCCGGGCAGGGTGTTGCCGTCGTCGCACTCCTCGTTGACGTCGACGATGCCGTTGCCGCACTTCTCGAGCGACAGGCAGTCGTGCGAGCAGCCGTCGCCGTCGACGGTGTTGCCGTCGTCGCAGACCTCCGGCGTCGCCGCGTTGAGGTCGAGGATGCCGTTGCCGCACTTCTCGGTCGAGGTGCAGTCGTGCGAGCAGCCGTCGCCGTCCTTGGTGTTACCGTCGTCGCAGGCCTCGCCCGGATCGAGGTGGGCGTTGCCGCAGGTGTTGGTGTCCGGCAGGCAGATGCCCTCGGCGGCCGCGCAGTGCGTGCCGGCCGGGCATAAAACGCCGGTCGCGCCGCAGTCCTGGACGGCGGGCGATGCACAGGCGCCGATCGCGAGCGCGATCAGGCCCACGAACAAGCAACCGCATAGTCGAGTCGTCGATGTCATCAACATCAATGTGTGCTCCTAGAAATGACCCTGGACCATCGCGCCCATCGTGTCGGGTGAGACCATCGGTGCCACCGAGATCGCGCCGGGAGTTGCGTTGAGCTCCTCGGCGCTGATCTGGTACGGCTGGCGGCGGTTGATCCAGATCAGCGCCACGCCGGTCGCCACCGCCGCCCCGGCGGCGCCGTAGCCGATGTAGCCGATCAGCCGCTTGGTATCGCCGCTGTCGCGCAGGCTCTTGACGCCGGGCGTGTTCGCCGGGCAGCCGGCCGCCGACGTGTTGCACGCGGCGACCTTGGTGTTGTACTGGTCGTAGCTCGACTGCGCCGACAGCTCGAGGCCGCCGGCGGCGAGCCCGACCACCGCACCGGCGCCGAGGATCACGTACGGGAACCAGGTGTTGTTCCACTTGCGGTGGTACCGGGTCAGCTCCTCGGCGGTGTACAGCTTGAGCTCGATCCGGAACTTCTCGCCCGGCCCGATGTACGGCGCCGTGATCCGCGCGTTGTAGCCCTGCTTGTCGGCGTAGAACGTGTGCTTGCCGACCAGGACCTTCTCGCTGAACTTGCCGGGCGCGACGAACACTTCCTTGCCGTCGATCGCGACCTTGGCGCCGATCTTGTCGCACGAGACCTCGACGTCGGCGAGCTGCTTCTCGACCAGCAGCAGATATTCCTTGGCGTGATCGTACTTGTCCTTCTCGAGCGGCGCCGGGCCGTACTGCAGGGCCTTGTTGAGCTCGTCGAACACCTCGATCGGCTTGTCGAGGTTGAGCAGCGCGAGCGACAGGTTGTAGTGGATCGCGGGGTGGTTCCAGTGCTTGAGCGCCTCGCGGTACTTGTCGACCGCGGCGACGAACAGGCCGTCGTTGAGCTGGGAGTTGCCGTCGCGGAACGCGGCCAGCGCCGCGCGCTGCTCGGCGGGCGACACCCCGGCGACCCACGGGTTGGTGCTGGTCTTCTCGAGCGACTCGTTGACCCCGGCCTTCTCGTCGGTGCGGTTGGGCGCGTTGGGATCGCGGTTGACCCGCGGCTTGGGGCTCGAGACCGCGTCGGGGACCGCGCCGGCCGAGACCGGGGCGGGCTTGGCGTCGGACGTCGCGTCGGGCTTGACCGGGGTCGGCAAGGCGGCGGGCGATGGCGCGGGGGTGGCGTCTGGTTTCGGGGTCGGCTGGGCCGGCGGGTGCGCCGGTGACTTGCCGGGAGCCTTCTTCGCTTGCGCAGACACGACTCCAGCGCTCAGCACGAGGCCGAGCCCAACTGCGAGGGCCTTGATCATGAAGCTTCCTATTGCTTGAGGGTATCGATCGCCGTGCTGCCGAGCTCCTGGAACAGCTTCTCGGCGCGATCGTGCTCTTTGTCGTATGCCTTGCGCGCCGCGTCCTCGGCGGCCTCGGCGCGGTGCTGCGCGGTGACCGCGTCCTCCTGGGCCTGCCTGGCGAACCGCGCGCTGTCTTCGGCGCGGCGCGCGGCGTGCTTGGCCGTCTCCTCGCTGGCGGTCGAGACCAGCAGCGCGGCCTGCAGCTCCTGGTTGGTCTGCTTGAGGTCTTCCTGCGACCGGTCGAGCTTGGTGTCGACCACCTGCTTCTCGGCGGTGACCACCGCGGTCGCCGCCTTGGCCTTCTTGACCTCGGCGAGCTGGTGCTCGGCCTCCTTCTGCGCGCTGCGGGCCTCGGTCGCGGCGACCTCGGCCTTGGCCTGGTTGTCCTTGGCGAGCGTGCGCGACTTCTGGATGATCACGAGCAGCACCATCGTGGCCACGACGACCAGCGACAGCGCGGTGAACCCGGCGACGATGCCGTTGCGGCGCCGGCGCAGCTGGGCCGACTCGTGGTTGATCACCGCGTCGAGGAACCCGCGCTCGACATCGGACAGCGGGCCCTTGTAGCGCAGCCGGAACCGGCGGGCCTCGTCGGCGGCCTCGCCGCGCCACAGCAGGCCCGCGTCGAACCCCTTCTGTTGCCACTGGCGCGCCGCGACCCGGAGCTGATCGACCAGCGCCGCGTCGTCCTGGTTCTCGTCGAGCCAGCGCCGCAGGGTCGGCCAGCCCTGGACCAGCGACTCGTGGATGATCTCGACCGTGCTGCCCTTGCCGCTCTCGATGGTCTGCACGACCAGCAGGCGGGCGTCGACCATCTGATCGATCAGCCGCTGGATCTCGCCGACCTCGCGCGACAGCTCGCGCAGCTCGGCGATCGGCACGATCGCGCGGGTCCGCTCGGCGGTGACCAGGCGGAGCAAGAGGGCGCGGATCAGCGCGGTCTTCTGCGCGCCGGTCTCGGCGACGAACCGGTCGGCGTGGCTCGCCAGCGCACCGGCGACGCCGCCCATCGTGGCGTAGCTGTGGTGGGTCAGCAGCCGGCGGGCGACGTCGCGGGTGTCCCACAGCTTGGCGGCCGCGAACTGCAGGAGCGGCAGCGCGCCGGGCGTGGTCTCGAGGTGGTCGAGCATGTCCTCGACGGTCGCGGGCAGCTCGAACCGGAAGCCCGCCATCTCGGCCGGCTGGGTGATCGCGTCGCGCAGGCCCTCGCGGCCGGGCGGCCCGAGGAAGAACAGGCCCTGGGTCAGCTCGGACAGGAACTCGGGGTCCTCGGCGACCCGGTCGATGAAGTCGCTGCGGATCGACAGCACGACGCGCAGCGGGCTGGTCGCGTCGTCGGCGATCGCCGCGATGCTCGCGGTGAACGCCGCGCGCTCGGCGGGGTCGGGGACCTGGGTGTAGAGCTCCTCGAACTGATCGACGAACAGCAGGATCCGCCGGTTGTCGCGCCGGGCGCGGCCGCGCAGCACGTGGCCGAGGTGGCCGGGCTCCTTGCGCAGGGTCTCGACCAGCTTCTTCTGCTCGTCGACCTCATCGGCGAGGTTGGCCGAGGTCCCGATCATCGGCGCGATCATCCCGGCGAGCGCCTCGAGCGGCGACCGCCCGGGGCGGACGACCAGGGTCTCCCAGGTCTCGCCCGACCGCTTGAGCGCGGGGACCAGGCCGGCGCGCACGAACGACGACTTGCCGACGCCCGAGCTGCCGACGACCGCCATCAGCGGCCGGTCGCGGATCCGGGTGACCATCGCCGCGATCTCGCGGTTGCGTCCGAAGAACTTGCCGGCGTCGTTCTCCTGGAACGACGACAGGCCGGCGTACGGGCTCTCGTCGATCTGCAGGGTCTGGGTCCGCCGGCCGGGCAGGAACAGCTCGAGCGCGCTCAGCAGCTCGCCGGCCGACTGCCAGCGCTGCTCCTTGGTCTTGAGCAGGCAGCGGTCGATGATCTGGATCAGCTCGCGCGGCACGTCGGTCGGCGAGGCCTCGGCCATCGACGGCATCGGCAGCTCGAGCATCGCGGTGACGACCAGCTGGTTGCCGTCGAGCGGGTACAGCGGGTGGCGGCCGCAGATCATGCGGTGGAGCAGGACGCCGCACGCCCAGATGTCGGTCAGGTGATCGATCTCGATCCCGATGCCCCACTGCTCGGGCGACATGTACTTCAGCGTGCCCATGATCGTGCCGACCCGGGTCAGGCTGGTGTTCGCGCCGGTCGCGAGCTCGAGCGGGCTCGGCAGGCGGATCGCGCCGGCCGACTTCTCGACGTGGCCGGTCGCCGACTGCTGCAGGACCTTGGCGATGCCGAAGTCGAGGACCTTGATCATCCCGGACTCGGTGATGAAGATGTTGTCGGGCTTGAGATCGCGGTGGACGATGCCGTGGTCGTGCGCGCACTGCAGCGCGCGCAGGATCGAGCACATGATCTCGACCGCGCGGGTGTACGGCAGCTTCTGGCCGTTCTCGGTCAGGTGGGTCAGCGGCTTGCCGTTCAAGAACTCGAGCACGATGTACGGCGCGCCGTTGTGCTCGCCGACCTCGTAGATCACGACGATGTTGTCGTGCTGGCAGCGCGCGGTGGTGCGCGCCTCGACGAGGAACCGCTGGGTCAGCTCGGGCTGGTTCGACTGCAGGAACTTGATCGCGACGCGGCGGCCGAGCCGGAGATCGCGGGCGAGGAATACGCTCCCCATCCCGCCCTCGCCGATCATCTTGATCATCTCGTACTGGTTGATCCGGACCCCGGGGTGCGGCACGGCGCTGGTCGCGTGGACGCCGGTCGAGTTGCCGTCGAACGTGTCCCACGCCGACTTGCTGACCCCGGGCACCGACGGCGCCTCCGAGCCTCGCTTGGCGCGCGGCTGGGCCTGCATCGTGCCGGTCTGCGGCGCGGCGAACGGCGCGGCGCCGGGCTGCGGCGTGCCGCCGGCGATCGTCGTCGGTGGCTTCGGGACGGGCTGCTGCGCGCGCGGCAGGACGTGAGGCCGCGCGGCGGCGGTGGCGTCGAGGGCCTTGTTGGCGGCGACGCCGACCATGGTGCGCCGGCTCGGCTGCGTGCCGAGGCCCGGCGCAACGGACGATGCGACGGACGACGAGACGACGGTCGCGTCGTGTGGCGCGCGCACGATCACGTCGGGAGGTGCGCTGGTGACGCCGGCGATGGTCGACGGGCTCGGATGAGCCCCGCCGCCGGCGGAACGGGTCTTGTCCTGGTCACTCATATTGTGTGCCTCCGCGGAGCAACCCACCCATGTGCTCACACCCTGTGATAGGAGCGATAGCGGCTACCAAACTGCAGACCATAGTACATGAGCTGCGAGCAAGATCGGCAGATTGGCTTTGGGTTCGCCCTCGGGAACCACACGGATCCCCAGCGAAGATCCCGCAACGAAATGTGAAGCTGCGCGCGCACGAGGTAGGTGAATTCGCGCAAAGCACCGAGATTTCAGGTACTCGAAGGTACCTGTCGTACATTATCGCAGGGCAACCGCCACCCCGCTACCCCGCAGCGATTTGCTGCGACCGGTAGATGCGCCCGTGGGCCTACAGGAACCAGAGCGGCTTGCCGCCCGCGAACAGCACGGTCTCGCTCGCGCCCCACTCCGACACGTCGACCTCGACCATCAGGCCGCGCTGGATGCTCTCGTCGTGCGGATGGATGTCCTGGACCTCGCCGTCGAGCACGGCCTTCACGGTGCCGACCTTCTTGCACCACACCACGCCCCACGCGCAGCCGTACAGCGGCGAGCCGATCTTGACGTTCTTGAGGTTCTGGTTGGCGACGAACGCGAGCGTCACCTTGTTCTCGATCGCCTTGAGGTACGGCGACTGGGCGAGCCGGCCGACGACCGCATCCTGATCCTTGATCCGGAGCTTCAAGCTCTCGACCCGCTGGCCGAGCGGAACGCGCTTGCCGCTCGCGTTCTCCTTCTCGAGCTTGGCCTTCTCGAGCTCGCGGCGCACCAGCCACTGGTCCGGCGCCTTGGGCGCATCGACCGTGGTGCCGATCTCGGTGATGAACTTGTCGTCTGCCGCGACCACGCGCTCGATATCGGCGAGCTCGCCTTCGACCTCGAGCCGCTCCGCGGTCAGCTGGCTCGCGCGCAGCTTGGCGTCCGCGAGCTGGGTCGACGCTTCGACGACGCGCTGGTGGGTCGGCGATAGCGACACCGGGCGGACCCAGGTGTGGTCGAAGAAGTAGAAGATGTTGATGATCAGGAAGCCGACCAGGCCCACGAGGATCGCGGTCAACGCCACCAGGCCCGCGACCTTGTAGATGCGGACGATCGACGGCTGGAGGGAAGTCCAGAACCGCGGACGGCTGGGGCGGGGCTGCATTTCCATCGTCCTACCACACCCTCACGCAGCCGGGAGCTGCGCATGTGATCGCGCACGCGCCACCGCGGGCGCCGCCTTTGCGGGGACGCCGAGCCGCAGCTCGGCTGCGAAGCCCGGCTCGCGGAACGGCTCGGCGATCGGCTCAGCCACGGGCTCGGGCACGGGTTCGGGAGTCGCTTCCTCGTGGTTGCGGGTCTCCCAGCTGCCGGTATCGAGCGTGAACAGCGCCAGCGGCGTGAGCAGCGCGTACGTCACCGGCATCAGGAACGACAGCGGCACGAACGACAACGGACCCACGCGCTCGGACTTGGGCAGCTTGCGGGTGCGCATCCGGTAGAGCAGGCCGAAGAACGCGACCGCCTCGGCGTGCAGCACGAGCGCCGGGAAGAACTTGTGGGCCGCGAGCGCGCGGACCAGGGCGATCGGATAGACCAGCAGCAGCGCAAATAGCGAGAAGAAGTGGATCGCGAGCACCGGGTTCAGGCGCCATACGTGGCTCATGCCGCCGGCGTAATCGACGATGTTCGAGCGCCGCCACCGCAGCTGCTGCGAGAAATACCCGGTGAGCGTCGATGGCACGAACGTGCAGCAGCGCGCATCGAGCGTCATCGTGGTGAGGTAACCGGCCTTGACGATCTGGCGGGTCAGGAACCGATCCTCGCCGTACTTGATCGGCACGCCGAACACCGAGCGGTGCTCGAGCACCGGCTCGAGCTCGACCAGGACCTTGCGGCGGTACGCGGTGAGGCAGCCCGACAGGCACATCACGCGGCGGAACCCCCACTCGAGGTTCTTCATGAAGTAGTAGGAATACCAGTACTTCACCACCTGCATGCGGGTGAGCCAGTTGTCCTGCTTGTTGCGGACGTCGACCCAGCCGCCGACCGCGGCGATCTTGTCGTCGGTGAACCGGCGGATCAGCTGGCGGACCGCATCAGCGTCGACCACGACGTCGGAGTCGACCGAGACGATGATCTCGCTCTCGGCCTCGCGGGTCGCCCGGATGATCGAGCGCCGCTTGCCGAGGTTGGCGCGGTTGCGCATGATCTTGAGCCGGCCGCCCGACTTCTTGGCGACCTCGCGGGCGTGCTCGTAGCTGTCATCCGACGAGCAATCGTCGACGCAGATCACGTTGAGCTTGGCGTGCGGATACTCCGAGTCGAGCAGGCTCTGCAGCGTCTCCTTGATCGCCGTACCCTCATTGAACATGGGGACGACGGCGGTGACGGTGGGTTCGTAATCATCGCGACATTCATCCCAGTTCTTGCCACGGACAAGCCGCAGGATGATGCCGGCGATGTAGCGGTTTACGAACACCACCACGGCGAGTGAGTGAACGATCACCCAGAGGACGTGGGTCGTCATCTACGCACCCCAGGTGCGAGGCCCACGCCAACCGATGTGCGACATTCTAGTCTAGGTTTCACGGCGAAGGCTATCGATCAGGTTAAGGCGCTAACGGGAAGTCAAACTGCCAGGGCGACTAATCGACCGCAAACTATGATGCTTTGCTCGCCAACTCAAGTTGGTTGACGCATGTTGCCACCTCTAGCGTGACCGAGAATACCCCCCCTCAGGAAGTTGAGGATGCTCGCCTTGTTTTTACCCAGGTCGTGTGAGATGAGCCGATCGATGCGTCGTTTTGCGGCTGCGACGTTGCTGATTGCGTGGTTGCAGCAGCCCAGCCGGGCTGAGCCCGGAGCCCCCGGCGAAACGCCCCATGATCCGGCTGCCGCACCTACGCCGTGGATCGATCGCGGAACATCGCCTGTTATAGGTGTCACCGGCGTCACCAGATCGCTGGACGCCCCGGTGTCACCCGATCCGGCTCCCGATCTGACGGCCGATCCGGGCGGCCCGGGCGGTTTCGAGCACGATCGGCCGCGCGATCACAAGCTCGTCTCGGCGCTGACCCTCGGTGGCGTCTACGCGGCGTTCACGACGTGGACGTACTTCGCGTGGTACCGCAAGCACAAGCCGCTCTCGGAGTTCAAGTGGGGCGGCGACGGCTGGCTCGGCGACCGCACGTACGCCGGCGGCGCCGACAAGTTCGGCCACGCATGGGCGACGATGAGCCTGGGGCGCGTCGGCACCGAGATGCTGTCCCAGTGGGGCGGCTACGATCGGCTGACCTCGACCTTGATCGGCGTCGGGCTCAGCGAGGCGCTGTTCATCGGGGTCGAGGTCAAGGACGGCTTCTACTACGAGTTCTCGTTCAGCGACCTGACCGGCGACACGCTCGGGGCGCTCGCGGCGGTGGCGCTGTCGCTATCGCCGCGGCTCGACGAGCTGTTCGACTACCGGGTCCAGTACTGGCCGAGCACGGAGTACCGCCGCCAGTTCGACGGCGGCAACGTCAACATCGCCGAGGACTACAGCGGCGAGACCTACGTGCTGGCGTTCCACCTCGGCGGGATCCACGCGCTGCGCGACGCGCCGTACGGCCTGTGGTCGCAGTTTGTCGACCTGGCGGTCGGCTACGGCACGCGCGGCTACAAGCCGGATCCGCCGGGCGGCGAGCCGCCGTACATGCACCACCAGGAGATCTCGTTCGGCCTGTCGCTCAACGTCCAGGGCCTGTCGGACTGGCTGTTCGACGGCCGCTCGAAGCCGGCGAAGATGATCGGCCACGCGCTGTTCGAGGTATTCAACGCGGGCTACGTGCCGTTCCACACGTTCGAGCGCACCCCCAGCGGGACCGTGGCCTCGGGCGGCGCGTGAGTGATCCGGAGCCAGGCGGGGGACCGGCAGCGCGGCCAGGGCCGGGCCCAGGGCCGGGTCCAGGGCCGGGCCCGGGATGGATCGCCGCGATCTTCGTCGCGGTGCTCGCGTTCAACCTGCTCACCTCGAGCCGCGAGCCGGCGTGGGGCGACGCGCACGGGATGTGGGCGGTCGCCGACCAGCTGGTGGCGCACCACGCGATCGACATCTCGCTGCGCTGGCCCGAGGACATCCCGCCGGGCCGCAACGGCAAGTACTACGGCATCGCGCCGATCGGTCCGTCGCTGGTCCACGTGCCGGGCGTCGGGCTCGCCGGCCTGGGGCACCGCGTCGCACCGGCGGACGACGCGCTGATCCGGCCGCTCGCGACCCACCTGGCGCCGTCGGCGCTCGGCGCGCTGGCGTGCGTGGTGTTCTTCCTGTTGCTCGGCGATCTGGGGATCGGCGCGCGCACCGCCAGCATCGCCACGGTGATCCTCGCGTGCGCGACCACGACGTGGGTCTACGCGCGGTCGCCGTACTCCGAGATCCTCCAGCTCGCCGCGTTCCTCGGGCTGGTCCGCCAGGTGCTGCGCACGGCCGGCGAGCCATCGCGCCGCCACGCGCTCGGGCTCGGCGCGTGGGCCGGCGTCTTGCTCAACGCCAAGTACGTGTTCGCCTCGGCGATCGTCGGCGGCGTGGTCGTGATCGCGTGGAGCCTGCGGCGGCGGCGGCGGGAGCTGGTCCGCGTGCTGGGCTGGGCCGCGCTGACCGGGCTGCCGTTCGTGGGCTTGGCGCTGGTCTACAACTGGGCGCGCTGGGGCTCGATCGCGCGCACCGGCTACGAGCCGTACCTCGACGCCTACTTCGGCGGCAGCCTGTTCGACGGCGCGTGGGGCATGCTGGCGTCGCCGAACAAGAGCGTGTTCCTGTACTCGCCGCCGCTGGTGCTCGCGGCGATCGGGCTGCCGGCCGCGCTCCGGGCGGCGCCGCGGTTCGGGCTCGCGCTGGTCGCGATGGTGGTGCCGGTGTTCCTGATCTACGCCACGTACCGGTCGTGGAGCGGCGACTACGCGTGGGGCCCGCGGTTCTTCGTGTGGGCCACGCCGGTCGTGCTGGTGCCGATCGCGTGGGTGCTCGATGCGGCGACCACGCGGCTGCGCCGGGCGGCGGTCGCCGGGGTGGTCGTGCTCGGGCTCGGCGTGCAGCTGCTCGGCAACGCGCTGTACTGGGATCACTTCATCCGGATCGCGATCGACGCCAAGAACCAGTGGCTCGGCCAGCCCGACCGCAGCGGCTCGTACATCGCCACGCGCGGCCGCGCGCACTGTGACTCGTGCTTCGAAGACACCTATGAACTTCTGTGGACCCCGGCGTTCCAGCCGATCCGCGGCCACTGGTGGCTGGTGCGGTCGCTCGCCGCCGGCGACACCGCGGCCGAGGCGCAGGAGGGTGCGCCCTGGCGCACGTACACCACGCTGCCGGTCCACATCGACGCGAGCTACGCGCGCGCCCGGATCGACTGGTGGGGCCTGTTGTGGCTCGAGGATGCGCCGCAGACCCGGCCGCTCGGGATCGCGATCGGAGCCGGCTTCATCGTCGCGCTGGCGTGGGCGATCCGGCGCTGGCGGCAACGCTGGCGCGCGGTGGCGAGCTAACGGGGCTGCCACTCCACGCCGCGGGGGGGGTGGCGTGCTATGGAAGGTCGGTGCCACAGCTGGTTCCCGACGACCTCGCGCCCGCGACCGAGCCGCCGGATGACGTCCAGGCGCCGAGCACCGAGGATATCGAGCGCTGGATCTACGCGTACTTGAAGCACGCGCCGCTGTCGCTCGCGCTGCGCGAGATCAACCGGCTGATCGCGATCGAGGCGGTGGCGAGCGGCAAGAGCCCGGTGCTCGACGTCGGCTGCGGCGATGGCTTCTGGTGGACGCTCCGGTCGGCGGGCGCCGGCGATCGCCGCGAGATCTACGGCATCGACATCTCGGCCCGCGAGATCGCGCAGGCGCGGACCCGGATCAACGCCGCGCTCACCGACGTGTCGCGCGAGCAGCCGTTCCCGGGCACCGAGTTCGAGGAGATCATCGGCAACTGCTCGCTCGAGCACGTGCCGGACATCGACGCCGCGCTGTCGAACCTGCGCCGGGCGGCGGCGCCGAACGCGCGGCTCCTGATGTTCGTACCGACGCCGCGCTGGGCGTACCAGGGCAAGCTGCAGACCTGGCTGCTCAAGCGCGCGCCGCGGCTCGCGATGAGCGTCGCCGGTGCGCTCAACGGGTTCTTCCAGCACTGGCACCTCTACGACGCCAAGGTCTGGACCCGGCTGCTCGCGCAGAACGGCTGGCGGGTCCAGGCGACGTACGGCCTGGGCTCGGCGCGCTCGGAGTTCCTGTTCCGCGCGTTCATGCCGCCGGCGTTTGTCGAGTTCATCGCCAAGAAGCTCACCGGGTTCTACCCGTCGAAGCTCGCGCAGCTCCTGCCGCGGGCGGCGCTGGCCCCGGTGGTGCGGCTGGTGCGCTGGGCGGTGTCCGACCCGCTGGTCCCGGTCGATTCGCCGACGGCGTACGAGTACCTGATCATCGCCGATGCGGCCGAGTTGCCGGCGGAGCGTCGCTAGGGGTGACATGACGGAGCCGGCGCACAGCTCGGACTACTTCGCGAACCACGCGCGGGCGCGGCAGTTTCCGTGGACGCTGTACCACCAGCCACTCGAGCGTGACCTCGCGCGGTTCCTGCGCCAGGTCGCCGCCGAGCACCCGGCGGGCGAGGTGCTGATCGTCGGCTGCGGCCTGCTGCACGAGATCGACGCGGCGCCGAGCGGCCTGGGGTTTCACGTCGTCGATGTCGATCCGCGCGCGGTCGAGGCCGTGCTGGCGCGCCGCGATCTGCGGATCACCGGCGGCACCGTGGTCACCCCGGAGCAACCGATCGCGCTCGGCCGCCGGTTCGCGGCGATCTACGCCAAGGAGGTCGTCGAGCACGTGCGGGCGTGGCCGGTGTGGCTCGCCGGGCTGCGCCGCGCGCTGATCGCGAGCGGCCGGCTGTGGCTGTCGACGCCGAACTACGGCGAGCCGTGGCTGCCGGCGCTCGAGTCGACGGTGCTCGAGCTGGTCGCCCGGCGCTCGGGGTTCTCGCGGCGCGATCTTCATCCCACGCGGTTCACCCGCGGGTCCCTGGCGCGCGGCCTGCGCGCCGCGGGCTTCGAGCAGGTCGAGGTCAAGGCCACCCCGACCCGGCTCGCCCTGACGTCGTGGTCGCGCGCGCCGCGATGACGGGCGCGCTGCAGATCACCGGGATCGCCGACGAGCTGATCCGCGAGGTCCACTACCTCAACGCGTCGTCGCGCGGGTCGACCGAGGTCGAGCGGCTGCCGATCATGCGCGGGGCGCTGGCCGCGCGGCTGACCGGCGAGCTCGACGCGCTGATCGTGTGCAGCGATCTGCAGGGCATCGTGCCGGGGCCGCAGGGCCGCTCGGAGCTGCTCGGGGTCCACGTCGCGGCGGCGCTGGCCGAGCTGGCGGAAGCCGGCGCGATCCCGCCGGCCCAGCGGATCGGGGTGATCCTCGCCGGCGATCTGTTCAGCGTGCCGGCCGCGAACAAGCGCGGAGGCTACGGCGATGTGTCCGAGGTCTGGGGCGCGTTCGCCGGCGAGTTCGCGTGGGTGGTCGGGGTCGCCGGCAACCACGACGACGTCTCCGGGGTGGCCAAGCTCGGCGAGCGGGTGCACCTGCTGGACGGCGAGCGGGTCGAGCTCGACGGGCTGCGGATCGGTGGGGTCGGCGGGATCATCGGCAACCCGCGCAAGCCGGGGCGGCGCAGCGAGGTGGATCAGCTGCGGACGCTCGCGCACGTGATCGAGCTGGGGATCGATGTCCTGGTGGTTCACGAGGGGCCGTTCGGCGAAGACGGCCAGCGCGGCCATCCGGCGATCCGCACCGCGGTCGAAGCAGGCGAGGTCGGCCTCACGATCTGCGGCCACGATCACTGGCGCACGCCGCTCGCGGCGCACCGCCACGGGCAGATCTTGAACGTCGACGCGCGCGCGGTGGTGCTGACCGGCGCGTAGCCCCCGGCGGGTTGGCCCGGCGGGCTGGCTCGCGCCGCCTGTCGGCGTTAGCCGTGCGAGCTGCCGGTCTGGTCGAAGCGCTCGGTGTAGATCCGCATGATGTCGGCGGCGGTCTCCTCGATCGCGCGGTTGGTGACGTCGATGACGGGCCAGTTGGCGTGCTTGCGGAAGATCTCGCGCGAGTACGAGATCTCGTTGTCGATGTGGGCGCGCTGGCCGTAGCTCGAGTCGTGCGGCATGCCGAGGTGCGATAGCCGGGCCTGGCGGATCCGCATCAGCATGTCGGGCTGGACGATCAGGCCGAACACCTTGCGATCGTCGACCTGGGACAGCTCCTCGGGCGGATCGACCCCGAGGACGAGCGGGACGTTGGCGACCTTGAGGCCGCGCTGGGCGAGGTACGTCGACAGCGGGGTCTTGGACGTCCGCGAGATGCCGACGAGGACGAGATCGGCCTTGGGCAGGTTGCGCGGCTCGGCGCCGTCGTCGTTCTTGACGGCGAACTCGACGGCCTCGATCCGGCGGAAGTAGTCGTCGGTGATCGAGTGCAGCAGGCCGGGGACGCCGGCGGGAGCGGAGCCGAGGAACATCGCGAGCTTGCTGATCAGCGCGCCGATCAGATCCACGGTCTCGATGTTGTAGCGCTCGACGAGCTTGCTGATCAGGTCACGCTCCTCGGCGTTGACCACGGTGAACACGACGAGCGCGCGGAGCTCGGACGCCTTCTCGAGGATCTGCTCGAGCTCGGTCTCGAGCCGGACGCGCGAGAACAGCTTGATCTGCACGGGCTCGCTGAACTGCAGCGTGGCCGCGCGGACCATGCGCTCGGCGGTCTCGCCGGTCGCGTCGCTGATGATCATCACCGTCTTCATCGGACGCTCTATATCATGCGGCCCGCGGCGCAGGTACGCTTCGGGGAACGTGCGATGGCGCTCATGTGGGCGTCCGAGGAGCTCCTCCGCAGGAGATCTCCCGGGAGATCACCGCTCCTCCGCATGAGATCTCCCGGAAGATCACACACACGCTTGGCTGCGCTATCGCGGGTCTGGGCCCCTCGTTCGGGTGAAAGCGGACCGCCGACGAGAGAACGTCACTCCATGCCTAATACTCGGAGCGGCCTGCCCTCGATGATCAACCTGTGGAAGCTACCTCACGAGAAACCCAGCCCGCTCGCTTCGCCAAGCGTTGGCGCCCGTTGTCGCTGATAGAGTGGCGGTGTGAAGCTGGGCCGGCTCCGGGGGATCGTTGCGCGCGGTGCCGATGCGGCGATCGGGCTGATCGGGCGGGTGAGGGATCGGCGGACGCCGCCGAGGCGGGCGCGGCTGGAGAAGTTCGGGGCGATCTTGCAGCTGACGGCACCGAGGGCGCTGGTGTTCGTCGACCGGGAGTATGCGCGCGGCGTGCTGGACGTGGGGGCGCCGGCGGTGTGGGGCGGCGCGGAGACGGCGCTGGGCGAGCTGCCGCTGAGCGCGCCGCTCGAGGCCCACCTGCAGCTGACCAATCGCTGCGATGCGGGGTGCCAGGGTTGTTATACGGGCGCGTCGCCGGGTGGGGCGCCGGGCGAGTGGGGGCTCGCGGAGTGGATGGCCGCGATCGATGCGCTGGCGGAGATGGGCGTGTTTCATGTCGCGCTCGGCGGTGGCGAGAGCGCGGTGCTGCCATGGCTCGGAGCGCTGGCGGACCATGCGCGGCGGCGCGGGATCGTTCCGAACCTGACGACGTCGGGGCTGGCGGGGCTGGAGGGCCTGGTCGCGGTCGCGGACCGGTTCGGGCAGATCAATGTCTCG
>DATBBB010000303.1:0-8049 GCA_036271215.1 Kofleriaceae bacterium
CCGCATCGAGATGACGCGCGCGTTCGGCCTGGGCAGCGGCGGTCTCGGCAGCGCGCCGGTTGGCGGCTTCGGCGAGGGTCGCGTCGCCGGGCCCCCCGAGCAAGCGTTCGGTGGACTCGGCTTGCGCGTGCCACAGCCGGAGGTCACGCAGCGCGCGAGACAGGATCTGACCGATCCGGCTGCGCGAGATCTGCGCTCGCTCGCCCAGCTGCTCAACCGTGAGAGGGCGTCGCCCGAACAGGCCGAAATAGCCGACGATCACCATCCGCCGCGCGCGCTTGAGGTGCGGCAGCAGGTCCAGCACACGGGCGATCTCCTCACGCGCGAGCCAGCGGATCTCTGGACTGTCCGCGCGAGACGGGCAGCCACCCGAGATCGCGAGCCAGGCGGTCGCGAACGGCGCTTCGGGGCCGCCGGTCTTCGACGGCCGGTGAATCGCACGTAGCAAGCGCTCGCGGTCTACCACGCACGAGCCGTCGACATGGCGCGCGTCGTGTCCCGCGAGGAGCCGGTCGGCCGCCGCATCCGGCCAGAGCCCCGCGATCATGCGCTCGAAGCCCTCACGTGTGATCGGCACGCGGAGCCACCGCAAGAGGAAGTCGCCGCGCCCTGCGAACTGCGGGTGCCGGAACATCAGCGTCACGAACGTGCGGAGACCACAGGTCGTCACGTCGAACTCGGAGCACGACGCCAGGACGGCCCGGACGTCGGCCGCCGAGCGCGGATCAAGCGCCGGCCTGGCGATCGCGCCCGTGGCCACGATCCGCGACGCCAAGGAGACGCCCGCGATCGGCGTGCGCGCGTCCTCCACGAGCTCACCCGCACCGCCCCCGGCCATCGCGCGCTCGATCAGCCGTCCATGCACGAAGTCGGGCAGCGCCCCGAATAGATCGATCGGAAGGACGGGCGCGGCCGGTAGGTGGGTCGGCAGCAGCACGACGATGCGCGCCTGGACGTCCCCGTCGCGGGTCATCACGCGGAAGTACTTCTGAGTCGCGCGGACCCGCGAGGTCGATGGTGCGAGATCGAGCAGCAGCTTGCAGCGCGGTGAGCTCCAGCCCTCGATGAGCACGCCGACCTGGACGAGGGTGTCGAGCTCGCCGGACTCGAACCGGGCGAGCAACCGCTCGCGGACGGCGCGCGGCGTATCGCCGAGCACCAGCGCCGGCGCCCGCGTTCGATCGGGCCGATGCGCCCGCAGGTACCGCCACAGGTCGTAGGCTTGCTGTCGGGACCCGCACGCGATCAGGCACGGCCGGCGCGCGTTGTCGGGGTCATAGCGAAACAGCTCGACCGCGCGGAAGAACGGCGCCGTCGACATCAGCCGGCCGAGCCCCTCGCTCTCGTAGTCGCCTGCGATGAACCGAACCTGCGAGGCGTCGGCGTCGACCTCCACGACCCACGCGCGCATCGGCGCGAGCAAGCCGAGCGCGAGTGCCTCCTCCAGGGAGATCTCGTGAACGAGGTCGGGGAAGTAGCGCTCGAGTCGCTGCTCCGCGTTGTAGTCGGGCGTCGCGGTGAGCGCGACCCGGACCGCGAGCGGATCGAACGCGGTCGCGAGCAGGGTGCTGCGCGCGGCGGTCATCGCGTGGTGCGCCTCGTCGACGAACACCAGCGCGGCCCGCCGCAACTCCACGGGGAGCGCGGCGGCGTGGGCGTGCAGCATCGCGTAGGTCGTCACGTTGACGCCGTGCGCGACGACGTGGTCGTGACCGCCGCCGTAGCTGCCGATCTTCACACCGGGGACCTGCAGCGCCAGCTCGCGCACGGTCTGCTCGAGCAGCGTTCGCGTGGGCACGATGAACGTCGCGGTGAGCTCTGCGCGGTCGATGATATGGCCGGCCACCACGGTCTTGCCGGTCCGCGGCGGCAGGATGATCCGGCAGAACGGCGCCCGCTGCTCGGCCGGTGGCCGCGTCGCCACGTCGGTGAGGTACGTCGCGAAGTCCGCGAACACCCGGGCCTGGTCGACGCGCAGCGCGCTCGCGGTGGCCGCCGACTCGCGCACCTGACCGATCCGGCTGGCACCGAGCGCCAGCCGGGTCTCCATGGCCAGCGCGATCTCGTCGAATTCGAGCTCGCGACGCGCGACGCGCAGGCGGCGGACCACCATCGGATGCCGAACCGTAGTCGATCGGCAGACGACCCGTCGACTGAAGAAGCGTCTCCACAGTTGGATCAATGACGATGTCGAGATCGTGCGTCGTTCGGGCTTACCGAGCGCAAAGCCACGTAACAGCGGTCGCTTGGCGCGGGGTTGACCGCACGGGTGGTTGGTGTCCGCCACCCGCGGGAGTGACGCTGGAGCTTGAAGAAGGGCTGTAATTCTTTGGTGTTAGGTAGGTATTTGGTTTGATTATTTGCGGTATCGCGGTCTCACGATCGAGGATATTGGGCTTGCATCGATCTGTATTGGGGTTGCTGGGCATCCTGACCTGGGCGTCGGTTGCCCAGGCGGGGACGGTGATCCGGATCGTTCCGCGGTTGCCGACGCTCGGGAAGCCGCCGGCGGCGAAGCCTGCCGGGGGCCATGCGGCAAAGCCGGACGGGACGGACACGAGCGCGCCGCGAACGCTGGGGGCCGGGCTGTCGGGGCCGCTGCCGGCGAGCCAGAGCTTCGTGCTCGAGCTGTCGGCGGCAGACGCCGGCGCGGACCGCGTGACCGTGGTGATCGTGCCAGAGGACAAGCGCTGCACGGTCAACGGCAACACCGATTTCGCGAGAGAGGATATCTGGGGCGATTGCCCGCAGCACTACGTGCTCGAGATGACGGCGGCGACCAGCGGCGGCGAGCGCGTGCTGCAGGCGACCGTACCGCCGCTGCAGGTCGATCAGGGCTATCACCTGTACCTCCAGGGCAGCGCGCCGCTGAACCCGATCTTGCTCTCCGACATGCCGTTGCACGTCGCGCACGTCGTGCTGGCGCGCGCGCAGAGCGGGCTGGCCGGGCCGGTGCAGTGCAAAGGTGACAAGCCGGTGCGCCGGCCGATCGCGCAGGCGTACGATCCGACGAGCGACATCGCGGCCGCGTTCGCGGACGCGATCAACGACGCCATCCAGGCCAATACCAGCCACGTCGCGCCCCGGCAGGTGCGCGCGGAGGACATGCAAGACGTCGCGATCAAGGCGGCGCGGGAGATCCAGATCGGAGAGCCGGCGCCGGCCGCGCCCGCAGCACCCGCGGCCGCGCCTGCCGCACCCGTGGCCGATCCAGCCGCGGCGGCGCACCCTGCCGTGCCTGCGGCGCATCCCGCCGTGGCACCGGGAGGACCGGCGCCGGCCGATGGCGCGGTGGGCCCCGCGCAGCCCGGCTCGATCGGCGCCGCGGCCCTGGCGCCCGGGCTCGCGCCCGTCGCCGGCGTGATCACCGACACCGAGCACTGGATCGACAGCCACCTCGCGTCGGCGCAGGCGCACCCGAAGCCCGCCGCGCCCGCTCCGGCCGCGCCAGCCGCACCGCTGCCCGCCGCGCCATCGCCAGCCGCGCCACCGCCAGCCATCGGCCCCGCCCCCGCGCCACACACTGCGCCCGCCGCCCCCGCACCGCGCCCGGCCGCGCCGGCCGCCGACGCCGATCCGCTCGCCAGCTTCATCGATCGGCGCATCGAGCTGCAGGACGCGATCGACCGCTCGCAGTGCGCCGGGGCGAGCCGCGCACGTCAGCTCGACGATCTGCAGAACGACCTCGCGCTGCTGCCGGCGCCGCGCGCGCCCCGCGTGCTCGACGCGCGCGGCAAGCTGGTCGCGCTGCCATCGTTGCTCGACGGCGCAACCACCCAGGCCACGCTGCAAGGCGCGCTGCCCCAGCTGCAGCAGCTCGCCGACCGCTACGACGGCCCGCACCGCGACGCCGTCCAGCCCTGGCTGGTGCTGGTCGCGAGCCTCGCGCAGGCCAAGACCACCACCGAGCACGACGCCGCGGTGAAGGCGTGGAAGGCCACCGGCGGCCACGCGTGGCCGATCGCCGACTACGTGTTCGTCGGCCCGTTCGGTGATCGCAAGGCGGCGACCCGCCGCCAGCTCGTGCCGTCGGCCGGCGCCGACCGCGCCGCGGATCCGATCGCCGACTCGACCGCGCTGCGCGAGCAACTCGAGGTCTACGAGGCCGCGGAGTCGAACGAGCTCGCCAGGCAGGGCCTGCGCGACGCGCTGATCAGCGCCCGCGCGCTCGAGCGCGCCGACAAGCAACTCGCCAGCTACGTCAACTATCAGCTCGCGCACCAGGATCAGTTCACCGCCGCGGCGGCCGCGCTCGAGGCCCGCGTGATGTCCGTGATGAGCGACCTCAAGGCCGACCCCGAGCTGCGGATCCAGACCCGCGGGATCCAGGTGTTCTCGGTCGTCGGCTACGGCGTGACCACCGACGCCGGCAACTTCGCATCGCCGGATTTCGGCGTCGCGTTCGCGTTCCCGCGCTCGGCCCAGGGGAGCTACGATACCTGGTTGTTGCCGTACTTCGGGCTCAACCTCTACGCGGTGCCGGTCGATCGCAAGATCCCGCTGTCGCGGCTCGCCGCCGAGCACCACCCGGCGCTCTACCGGATCGCGCAGCGCGCGTCGCTCACCGTCGGGCTGACGCTGAGCAACCCGTCGATCGCCGGCTATCAGGTCAGCGGCCCGCTGGCCAATCGCTATCCGATCGCGGCGCTCGGCGTGCGGCTCACCCACTTCATCCGGCTGACCGGCGGCGCGGTGTTCTATCGCATCTCGTCGCAGAACCCGGTCGACGCGACGAGCCGGCTTGCGGCGGCGCCGTTCGTCGGCCTGTCGGTCGACACCGACGTCATCGACATCGCGAAGAACGGGATCTCCCACCTGTGAGGGCGCCGTGGAAGTGAACTTCATCCTGCTGCCGTCGGTGTCGACCGGCGTCGCGTTCCCCGTGATCGTCATCGTCAAGCACGTCGCGATCGGCACCCGCGTCACGATCGAGCTGTCGCAGGTCGCCGGCGTCGCGCCGACCTGGCCGGGCGCGTCGCAGGACGCCGTGGCGCAGGCGGCGTTCGCCGGTGCGACCGACGCCAGCGTCGCCGTGACGTTCGGGGGCATCGTGCTCGGCGGCCCCGGACGCGCGCACCTCAAGGCGGTCGCGACCGACGACGACAGCGGCTACGACGTCCACGCCGACCATACGGACGTCGTATGATCATGCGCCGGGTCGGAGGACACGCGCGGAGCGCGACGGCCGGGCTCGCCGGGCTCGTCGCGCTCGCCGGCTGTCCGAAGCTCGGACCGGTCGATCCGACCGACGTGTTCACGCTGCACGCGTGCGGCGACGTGCCATCGTGCGCGGCGCTCGCCGACGGCCACGCGACCACGCCGGTCGAGCTGTGCGTGCGCGGCGACCAGCCGCACGCCGGCGGGCTGAGCGCAACGCTGACGCTATCGCACGGCAGCTGGGAGACGCCCGGCGATCCGACGAAGCCGCAGGTGCTGGTCGCGGCCTTGCCGGTCGCGCCGGCGAGCGAAGCGCGCGGGACCTGCCTCGACGCGTTCGTGGTGTCGCCGACCGACGTCGCGCCGGTGTTCATCGACGCCGCGCTCGGCAGCTACACCCAGCGCGCGTGCATCCAGATGCGCGGCCCGCGGGTCGACGCCGTGGTCGTGACCTCGGATCCGACGGTGCTGTCGGGCGGCGACACGTCGGTCACGGTGACCGCGGCGCCGATCGGCGACCCGGGCGTCACGCTGCCGGTGTCGGGGTCGGTGATGTTCGCGGTCGAGACCATCGTGCCGACGAGCGCGCGGTTCGCGCTGCAGCCGGCGGCCGCGCCGCTCGATGCGACCGGCCACGCGACCACGCACCTGGTGACCAGCCCGGGCACGTCGAGCGTGACCGTGACCGCCCGCGCGCAGTTCGCCGACGGGCCGGCGTGCCCCGACATCACGGCGCCGCCGGACGCCGGCGTGGCGGGCAGCGGCGAGGTCGTCGTGCCGCTGCTGCCGGACGCCGCGGTGCCGGATGCACCACCGGATGCGCCGCCGGACGCCGCGGTGATACCAGCGCCGTAGCCGCCGCTGGCGCTTCGTCGTCGGCCGCGCGCACAGATGGTCGCCGCTGAACAGCGCGTCGCCGTACGTTGCGCGTGTCGTGCTTGCGATAGCGCGGGTACTGCGTGAGGACCGGCCAGCCGTGCGCGCACCGCCGTGGGGCCGCGCATGCAAGCGGCGCGAACTAGCCAGCTGGCGAGCTTCGTGTGACGCGCGTCACCCACCGCGATCAAGCGCGGTCGATTTCGGAGGGCCCAATCGTCCTGGCAGCACCCAGGTGGCCGCATGACGCCGCGCCACCAGAAAGTCATGCAGCCATGAAGACACCCACCGTCCTGAAGGTCGCCTCGAGCGACGCCCCCGACGCGGTCGTCCCGTGCCCGGCCACCCCGGTGCACAGCGACGCCCAGCTGGCGCGGCGCTACTGGGGCCGGATGAGCCGCGACCTCCGCGTGAAGGGCCGGCTGATCTGGGCACAGTCGCGCGCCCGGATCGACGCCCCGGCCGACGTCGTGCGCGACCTGTTGCTCGGCGACTGGAATCGCTGGTTTCGCAACAGCAAGTCCACGTTGCTCGATCCGAGCGATCCGCGGTTCATCGCCGGCGCGCACTCGGTCCGCATGTTCAACCCGCTCGGGTTCACGACGATGGTGACGATGCGCGTCGCGACCTGGGCGCCGGTCCTCGAGCGCCGAGATCGCGGCGGCGACGCGTGGCGGATCCCGACCACGCTCGACGGCGACGTGGTCGGCGAGACCGACTACGAGATCGAGTCGACCGCGGCGAGCGGGCGCACCGCGGATCGCGGCTGCATCCTGCGCGCGACCTGGCACGACGTGCGCAACGTCGGCCGCGCACCGACCTGGTCGGTCGCGTGGGGCCACTCGCTCGGCGAGATCGGCCGGCTGCCGTTCCCGCTCGCCACCGGGTACCCCGGGCTCATCGATCTCGCGGAGCACGGCCATTGCTCGTGCCGCGGCCGCGTGTGTGGCCCCCACCAACAACGTATTTCCAACGGAGACATCGTATGACACAGCGAAACGCAATCGTGCTGGGCGGCAGCGTCGGTGGCCTGATGGCCGCGCGCGCGCTGGCCAAGCACTTCCAGAAGGTCACCCTGCTCGAGCGCGACACGTTCCCCGCCGCGGCGACCTTGCGCAAGGGCATCGGCCAGGGCGCGCACGTCCACGTCCTGCTGCTCGGCGGGCTGCGCGCGATGGAGAGCCAGTTCCCCGGCCTGCGCGGCGAGCTGATCGCCGAGGGTGCGGTGCCGATCGAGGTCGATCGCGAGCTCGACTGGCTGACGCCTGCCGGCTGGGCGCCGAGCCAGGGGTCCGATGTCGTCATGGTGACGTTCAGCCGCGAGCTGCTCGATCATATCCTGCTCCGGCGGCTGCGCCGGCTGTCCAACGTGGAGATCAGGGACGGCGTCGAGATCGCCGGGCCCGAGGATCTGCAGGCCGATCTGATCGTCGACGCCACCGGGCGCGCTTCGAAGCTGCCGCAGTGGCTCGAGCGGCTCGGCTATCCGGCGCCCGCCGAGATCCGCGTCAATGCGCGCCTGGGATATGCCAGCCGGTTCTACGAGGGTGTGTCGCTGCCGCGCAAGGGCTTGTTCGTGCAGATGAACCCGCCGAGCTCGGTGCGCGCGGGCGTGCTGTTCCCGGTGCAGGGCGGCCGCTGGCTCGCGAGCCTCGCCGGCGGCGGCGGCGACTACCCACCCGCCGACGACGCCGAGTTCCTCGAGTTCGCCCGCACGCTGCCGACGCCGCGGTTCTACGACGCGATCCGCAACGCGACGCCGGTGTCGCCGGTGCGGGTCTACCGCGCGACCGAGAACCGCTGGCGGCAATACCACCGGCTCGATCGCCACCCGCCCAACCTGATCGCGCTCGGCGACGCGATGTGCGCGTTCAACCCGGTCTATGCGCAGGGCATGACGGTCGCCGCGCAGTGCGCGCACGCCCTCGATCGCTGCCTGCGCGACGGCCACGCCGACCTGCCCGCGCGCTACTACGCGAAGGCCGCGCGCGTCGTCGAGACCTCGTGGATGCTGGC
>DATBBB010000304.1:0-6705 GCA_036271215.1 Kofleriaceae bacterium
CCGCCATGGCCGGCGCTTCTCGGCGTACGGATCACGCGCCGAGCGCTGCGCACCCGGCGGCAGCGCCGCGACGTCGGTCAGCGCGCTGCCGAACGGGACGTTGATCCGGGTCAGCGAGTTGATCGCCCAGCCGTTGGCGTCGAGCAGCGGCCCGAGGTTTCGGCGGCGCAGCTTGATGAACGCGAGCAGCATCGACGGCCCGCTGATCGCGAACATGATGCCGGCGATGCCGAGCGGCGCCCACCAGCCGAGCCCGAAGATCGACGCCATCACCGCGGTGCCGAACGCGCCGATGCCACCGATCGCGACGCCGAGCGCGGCGATCGTCCCGATGTCGAACTTGCCCGAAGTGGGCTCGGGCAGGACCGGCGGGGGTGGCGGCGCGGGAGTCGGTGCCGCGGCCGGTTCGCCCGGGGCGCCAGGAGCGCCGGGGGCGGCCGGTGCTGGATCGGCGGCGTGGCTGAGCTTGGCGGTGTTGGCCGCGTCGGCCTCGGCGGACCGCTTGGCGACCCGCTCCTCGATGATCCGCACCGCCTTCTTGTACGGCGCCCAGAACGCCTGGCGGATGCTGATCGGGTTCTCGATCACCTTGGTGATCGTCGCCTCCCAGTCGTGGCCCTGGCGATCGACGAACACGCCGTTGCGGCCGACCATCAGGTTGTCGATGTCGCCGGCGGTGAACGCCGCGGCGATCGTCTTCTTCTCGCTGCCGCGCACGCAGTCGCAGTACGCGAGGTACGCGCCCGCCATCGGCGCCATGTGGGTGTGCTTGGCAGCGTCGATCACGTCGACCACGAGCGTGCAGCCGCGGCCGTCGAGGTACAGCGTGCCGGCCTGGAACACCGCGCCCTTGCGGGCATAGAACTCGGAGAAGTTGACGTAGTTGCGGAGCAGCTTGACCAGATCGCGCTGGTAGCGGCACAGCTGCTCGACGTCGACCATGCTGTCGAGCTCGGGCTTGATCGCGAGATCCTGCTCGATCAGCGCCTCGATCGCGCGCTGGTGCTCCGGGTTCGCGGCCACGCGGATCCGGTCGAGCCCGAGCGGCTCGATCGTGTTGGCCGGCCGCGCGTCGCGCCACGCCTCGTAGCCGGCGAGCTTGTCGACCAGCGCCGCCCAGTCGGCCTCGGTGAGCCGGGTCCGCGCGCCGAGCAGCGGGCGGACCGCCGCGCGCTCGAGCTCGGCGAGCCGCGCCGACCACGCCGGGTTGACGCTGTCGCCGAGCGGCAGCGCCGCGCCGACGTCGACCCGCGCGATCGGCAGGCTCGCGATCTCGGCGGTCGCCGGCGACAGCTCCTTGGTCGACAGCGCCGCGAGCTCGGCCTCGTTGACGTTGAGCGCGGTGGCGGCGCGCGCATCGAACGCGGCGAGCCGGCAGCGCGTGAAGTAGTCGTCGATCTTGCTGCGCACCGCGCGTACCGCATCGGCGGCGGCGGCGGTCGCCTCGCCGAGCGCGAGGATCGCCGGATCGGCCTTGGCCTGCCACGCGATCAGCGCGGCGGCCTCGGTGAAGAACGCGTCGGACCGCGGCTTGTCGATCCCGGGCTTGCCGCTGCGGTCGGTGACCGTGCCGTGGGTCGTCATGATGTCGGCGATCACGCCGCGGACCTCGCCCTCGGCGCACTCGGGCAGGATCACGCCGTCGCCGTTGAACAGCGTGTTGGAGAACGTGGTCTTGGCGATCACCGCGTCGCCGAGCGCGACCTCGGTGGCGCCCGATTTGTCGAGGTTGGCGAGCAGCCGCCGGGCGCCGACCAGGACCGGGCCGTCGCGCAGCGTGTCGAGCGCGACCACGTCGCCGCCCTCGAGCAGCCGGCCGACGTCCTTGTACGCGTCGCGCACCCAGGCGAGCGCCGCGAGCACCTCGGGGTGGCGGATGTGGCCGTCGTGGTCGGTATCGAGCAGGTCGAGGGTGCGGGCATCGAGCTCGACGCCGCGGGTCGGCATCGACAGCGCGATCCACAGCTTGGGATCGAGCTCGGCGAGGTGGATCAAATCATCGCGAGACTGCAGCGCGACCTGGTCGACCCCTCCGGAACGGTAGAACGTCCAGCGGTAGGGTGCCGTCATGAGCATTATCCTTTGGCGAAGGTGATCGATTTGATCGACACCGGTGACTCCGGGCGATCATTGGGGCCGCGCGGCACGCCCTCGATCTGCTTGACCAGATCGACCTCCTTGCACAGCCCGAAGATCGTGTGCTTGTTGTTCAGGTGACCGGGCGCGCCCTCGGTGATGAAGAACTGGCTGCCGTTGCTGCCGTGGCCGCCGTGGGTGCCGGCGTTCGCCATCGCGAGCGTGCCGGGCTGCATCGTGAGGCCGTTGTTGACCTCGTCGTCGAACTTGTAGCCCGGGTCGCCGGTGCCCTGGCCGAGCGGGTCGCCGCCCTGGATCATGAAGCCGGGGATCACGCGGTGGAAGATCAGGCCGTCGAAGAACGGCTTCTTCATCGTGGCGCCGGTGTTCGGATCGGTCCACGGCTTCTTGCCGGTCGCGAGCCCGACGAAGTTGGCGACCGTCATCGGCGCCTTGTCGGGGTACAGCTCGCAGTGGAACGCGCCCATGCTGGTGTCGATCGTCGCGGTCAGCTTGCCCGAGCCCTGGATGTCCTGGGTGTAGCCCGCGAGATCGTCGGCGGTCGGCGGGCGAACCTCGCCGGCGGCGCCAGGATCCTTGGTGACCGCCTCGGGCTTCATGTCGTCGCCCGATTTGGCCATCGAGTTGCCGCTCGCGTGGTCGGCGGGCTGCTTCTTGTCGTCCTGCTTCTTGCCCCCGCAACCGACGACGAGGGCCGCGATCAGGAAGGCGCTGCTTGTGCTTCGCATGGCCGGGAACATTGGCCCAACTGCCTGGGTACCGCAAGCCGGCGCCTGCCAAGCTCACAGGTCTCGCACCCCGCCGGCGTGGCGATCCGCCGCGCCGGGGATGCGCCATGCACGCTATGATGAGGACCCGCGGCCCGGCCGCGGGGATCATGCCAGGCACCGCCGAGCTCCAGACCACGGATCCGGGCGCCGGCCGTGGCACGCTGCGCGGCGACGTCGTCGGCGGCAGCGGCGGCAGCGGCGGCAGCGGCGGGCTCGGCGGCGTGCCGTTCAAGCGGCTGTTCCTGGTGTCCGGGGTGGTGCTCGGGCTCGCCGAGCTCTTGTTCGTCGCGTATCCGCTGTGGGTGTCGTTCGACCTCGCCGCGCTCGGCAGCGACACGTTGCTGCGCACCGCGCTGCCGGTCGGGATCGGCGCGGTGATCGTCTGGCTCGCGGCACTGACCGCGTGGCTCCTGCCGCTGCGCTCGGCGGTGCTCGCCCGGCGCAACGGCAGCCGGGTGCCGCGCGAGCTGGCGGCGCGGGCCTACCGGATCACGGTCAAGGGCCCGATCCGCGTGCTGCTGCTGCGCACCGGGTTGTGGGCGGCGGCGGCGGCGCTGACCGGGCTGTTCCTGCAGATCTTCGGCAACTGGCCGATCGAGCGCACCGCCGAGATCACCGCGCTCGCCGCCATGCACGCCTACATCCTCAGCTGCGTGCGCGCGCTGTGGTCGGTGCAGATCCTCGGCGAGGTCCGCAGCCGGCTGTTCGTCGCCGGCCCGCCGCTCAAGCGGTTCGACGAGGAGCACTTCCGGCGGTTCGCGCTGGTCTCGCTGATCGTCGCCGGCGGCGTGGTCGCCGCGCAGGCCGCGTTCGCCTACTACTTCGTGCCGATCACGTTCGCGCAGTACCTGCAGTTCGAGACCTACGTGCCGGTCGCGACCCTGGGCGGCGTGACCCTGTGGCTGATCTTCGCGCGGGTGATGACCCGCGATCTGCGCGCCTACCTCGCGGTGTCGCGCGGCGAGACCGTCGACAACGCGCCGCTGGCCTCGGTGATCTACCGCCGCGCCCAGGCGCTGCCGTACCTGCTCGCGATGATGACGATCGCGGTGTGGCTGGTGATCTCCTTGATCGGCGCGCTGGTCGCGCGGCTCCAGCTCGGGTTCGAGCTCGACGATACGCTGATCCTCTCGATCTCGATGCTGGTGCTCGCGGTCGCCGGCGCGATCTACGAGCAGCTGTGGCACCGCGATGTCATGCAGCCGCTGCTCGCCCACCTGACCCAGCGCAACCGGGTGCCGGTGCGCGCGATCGCGCCGTCGCTGTCGCTGCGCCAGAAGCTGCTGCTGTCGTTCGGCGGCGTGGTGCTGCTGGCGTGCGGCATGGCGCTGCTCTGGGGCTTCGTCCAGTACAAGTACCTCGCGAACGAAGCCGCCGGCCAGCAGTCGCAGGTCGGCCTGCAGTGGGTGCAGTCGGCGCTCGGCAACGCGGTCGGCGCCCTGCCGGCCGCGCCGACGCCGGCCGTGGTCGGCAAGGCGATGCACCGGATCGTCGCCGCGGCCCCCGAGGCGCCGGTGATGTACTACCTCGATCCCGCCGGCGAGCTGCTCGCGGTCGGCGGCGAGCCGATGGGGGCACCGCGGCTGCCGTGGTACCTGCGCTACCAGCTCCAGCGCGCGACCCAGGAGCTGATCTCGATCCACACCGCGCAGCTGACCGGGCGGTCGCGCCCGCTGGTGCTCGAGTGGCGGGGCACGGCCTACAACCTCGGCTCGGTCGCGGTGTTCTATCCGAGCTACCGCGGGCGCGGCCAGTCGATGGCGCGGCCGCTGCGCGATCTGCTGGTGTTCTTCCTGGTGCTGTTCGGGGCGTGCGCCGGCATCGTCGCGTTCACGGTGTCGCAGTTCATGGCGCCGATCCGGCGGCTCGAGCAGCGCGCGGACGCGATGGCGCGCGGCGAGCTGTCCGATCCGGTGGTGGTCGGCGGCGAGGGCGACGAGATCGGCCGGCTGACGCTCGCGCTCGAGGAGATGCGGCGCGCGCTGCGCGACAAGCTGCGGTCGACCGAGGAGGTCAACCTCGACCTCGAGCGCGCGGTGCAGATGCGCACCGCCGACCTGGCGCGCAAGAACCGCGAGCTCGCCGAGACCCTCGACAAGCTGACCCGCGCCCAGGAGCAGCTGGTGCGGTCCGAGAAGCTGGCGTCGATCGGCCAGCTCGTCGCCGGCATCGCCCACGAGATCAACAACCCGGTCAACGCGATCGTCAACACGGTCGGCCCGCTCGAGGAGGCGATCGGCGACATCGACAGCTCCGACCTCCAGGCGCGCAGCGAAGCGGCGCGCGACGTCCGCGACATGATCCGCGTGGTCCAGCGCGGCGCGCAGCGCACCAAGGCGATCGTCACCGCGCTGCACAACTACTCGCGGACCGACGACGAGAGCGTGGTCGACTTCGACGTCGACCGCTCGATCGACGACTCGCTGGAGCTGCTCCGCCACCTGCTCAAGGACAAGACGGTGACCAAGCACTACGGCGACGCCGGCCGGGTCCGCGGCCACGCCGGCCAGGTCAACCAGGTGTTCATGAACCTCCTGACCAACGCCGCGCAGGCGGTCTCGGGCAAGGACGACGCGACGATCACGATCGACACCCGCAGCGACGGCGACGGCGTCGAGGTCAAGATCACCGACAACGGCCAGGGCATCCCGCCCGATGTCCTGCCCCGGATCTGGGATCCGTTCTTCACGACCAAGGACGTCGGCGAGGGCACGGGCCTCGGGCTCTCGATCGTCCACGAGCTGGTCGAGCGCCACGGCGGCACGATCGAGTGCGACACCCAGGTCGGCGTCGGCACGACCTTCCTGGTCAAGCTGCCGCGCCAGATCCCCGGCCCGCTCAAGAAGCCGCGCTGACCCGCACCCGCTCACGTCCGGAGTCGCGCTCTGATGTCGACGTAAGCCGTGGCGATGAGCTGGGCGAGCGCGGTGGGGTCAACTTCACGGCCCGGCCGCAGCTTCACATGACGCCCGCGCTTGCCGGTTCCCTCCAACAAGCCAGTCGGGTCGGTCAGCAACGCGCCGAAGAACAAGCCGACGTTGACGTGATCTTTGAACGCGTTGACGTAGCCAAACGCCGCGTCGCCGACGCAGGCGGTTGGACATCCGTCGTGCATCAGCTCGCGCACATCGCTGCCGCACGTGCGCATGCGCTGGAACCACGTCTCCACGAACGGATGGAAGTCATCGCGTTGCGCGCGCAGCCAGCGGTCGATCGCCGGATCGTGTTTCACCGCCGATGGAAACCGCAGGATGTCATCCATGAGCGATCTTCTCAGGCGCATGCGGATATTGCCGGACGAGGTGGATATCCAGCCTCGATGGCTTCGCCGTCGTAGTCGTTGCCGCCGTCGTCATGATCGCTGTCTCCTCGGTCCGAGCGCCTCGATCGGCGAAGGTGGGTCGGAAGGCGGATCGATCGGATGGTGGACCCGCTCGTAGGCGTCGACCAGCGTTGCCAGGGCGTCCAGCTCGTCGAACTCGGGGGTGCCCGGCTTGGCCGCGAAGATCTGCTCGATCCGAGCCAGCGCTCGCGCATGATCCTGCTCGGTTCGGATGGGCTTGATCATCATGGTGGCACCTGGGTGTCGTCGATCTTGTCGTACTCGGCGTGGGTGCCGAAGAACTTGATGCATGGTCTAGAACGCGAGCGTGTGCTTGCCGCCCCACGGCAGGGCGTCGCAGGCGCCGGGCTCGGGCCGGACGAGATGCCCGCCGTCGGGGTTCTCGATCTTGCCGGGGTCGCGGTCGACGGTGAGCGCGTTGCTGCTCAGGCGCGCCCGGCAGTGCAGCGAGACCGTGGTCGTCGGCTGCTTCGTGCAATCGGGGTCCTTGCCGCA
>DATBBB010000305.1:0-3131 GCA_036271215.1 Kofleriaceae bacterium
CGGAGCGCAGCGGGTCGGGGATCGTCACGTCGAACACGCTGCGGCCGATCGCACGCCGCACCAGGTCGTCGTTCGATTGCACGATCGGCGGCAGCTGGCGCGGGTCGCCGACCACGATCGCCGCGCGCCGGCACAGGCCCGCCGCGTAGAACAGCCCCGGCAGCGTCGCCATCCCGGCTTCCTCGGCGATCAGCACGTCGAACCGCTGGCCGGCCATGACCGGTGCGAGGTGCGCGTTGGTCAGCGTGCACATCACGACGCGCGCGCCGGTCACGATCCGCGCTTCGAGATCGCGATCGGCGGCGGCGTGCTGCGCGATCCGCGCCCGGGCCAAGGTGCGGATCCGCTCGAGCCGGGCGATGCGGTGCTCGATCGCGTGACGCTGCTCGGCGGGCTGGGCGCGCGCGATCAGCTCGGCGAGCCCGGGCGAGAACACGCGGACCAGCGCGGCCGCGCGCAGCCGCGGTGCGGCGTCGCCGAACAGCGACTGCTGCGCGACGCCGGCGGTCGCCAGCTCGGCGGCCAGCGCCTGCGCGTAGCGCACCTGCTGGGCGACCTCGCCGATCCGCGCGCGCAGCTGCTCGAGCGACGTGCGGTGCGCGCCGTGCAGCCGATCGACGATGTCGCCGAGCTCGGCGCCGAACGTCTCGGCGGTGCTGCGGCCGAGCCGGATCAACCTACCGGCCTCGATCGCCGGCGCGAGCCATGGCAGGGTCGCGAGCTTGGCGAGCAGCTGATCGATCGCCGCATTGGTGGTCGACACCAGCAGGATCCGCTGGTCCTGGGCGAGCAGCTCCTCGACGACATGAGTCAAGGTCACCGTCTTGCCGGTGCCGGGCGGGCCCCACAGGAACGCGAGGTCGCTATCGCTGCACAGCTGGACCGCGGCGCGCTGGCTCGCGTCGAGGCCGGCGTGATCGGTGCGCAGCACCGTGGCGGTCCGCGCGTGCGGCTGCTTGCCGAACAGCCGCAGCGCGACATCCACCGCGTGGCGATCGACGTCGAGCTCGTCGAGCGCCTGGACCAGGCGGTCGTAGAGAAACCACGGCGCGACGATCAGCGCGATCGGGGGCGTGGTGAGATCGATCGGTTGGGTCGCGACGAGCGTGAGCTGCGTGGCGTCGCAGCGCTCCACCGTGACCCGCTGCTCGCCGCGTGGCGCGCGCAGCGAGCACACGGTACCGGCTGCGAGCTGGGTCGCCGCCGCGAGCTCGAAGCGGTAGCGCAGGGTGCCGAGGTCGTCGCCGCGTAACAACGGGATCTCGAACGCCTCGGCCGACGCCCGCATCGCCGCGAGCTCGCCGTCGATCCCGCGCTTGAACGCGGTGACGAAGCGCGCGAGCAGATCCTTCATCGCGGCGTGACTGTGGCGCACGCGGGTGAGCCTGAACAGTGGCGTCGTCCCGCGATCGGTGCGGCATGTGCCTTGCGAGGCCGGAGCATGGCCAGCGCGGTCGACACGCTGTGCGGTCGCGTCGTCGACCGCCGCGGTCGGCAGCTGCCGCGCCGCGATCACGTCGTCCGCGCCACTCGATCCCCCGTGATCAACCACCCACCGTTGGGTCGCCGACCCGGCCGAGGAACAGGATGGTGTGGGTGACATGATCATAGATCGCGAACACGAACGGGTGGTCGGCGGTGATCGCAAAGATCGTGGGCGCGCCGGCGCCGCTGAGGCCGATGCCGGTGGCCGCCACGGCCTCGGCGCCGTCCTCGTCGACCGCGATGAACGCCTTGTGGACCGCGGTAGTGACTGCCAGGTCGTGCCCGCCGTCGATGTTCGACAGGTCGGCGTCGGAGCCGAACACGCTGGTCACGCCCAGCGCCTTCAGCGGAGCGGTCAGGTCGATCGAGCTGGTGAACGAGAACTTGGGCAGCGTGATCTCGATCTTTTCGTCCGACGCGTCGAGCCCGTCGACCAGCGCGGCCAGGTCGAGCGTGCCGGCCTCGAGCCGCGACTCGAGCGCCGGCAGGCCATCGGCCGCGGCCGGCACCACGATCACCATCGACAGGTCCTTGCCCTTGAACGGCAGCACGCCGAGCACGTCGGCGTGGCCGGTGGTGACGTCGCCGCCGATCGCCTGGGCCGCGATGGCCTCGGACTTGTGCATCATCGTCGCCTGCACGGTCGTACCGTCGGCGCGGGTGAACGGCGCGGTCATCGTGCGCGCCTGATCGAAGTGCTGCTGCCACGAGCCCTTGAACACCAGCGCGTTGACCAGCGCGAGCACGGTCGACGACGAGAGATCGCCGGGCGCGAACAGCTCCTTGATCTTGTCGTCGGTCTGGTCGGCGACCCAGCCGTTGATCGTACCGCGCGCGGCCTCGGTGTTGCCCGCGAAGTCGACCGACTCGAGCGCCGCGCCGTAGTCGGCCTTGGTCAGGTCGAGGAACGCGGGCAGGAACGAGCGGCCGAGCTGGCCGTACAGCCGGTTTGCGCTCGCCAGCGTGTACGCGCCGTGCGCGCGGCCGGTATCGAGGCTGTCGAGGATCGCGCCCTCGGCGGTATGGAACCGATCGCCCGGCAGGTCGACGTGGAGCGCGGTGCGCAACTGCTGGTCCGACGTGCCCGCGGCGCCGGCGTCGAGCAGGCCCAGCGCGGTCGAGATGCTATACGGCGACAGGCACAGGTTGCCGGTGCCGGCCGACAGCTTGGCGTACATGTCGACCGCGAACTGGTTGCTGGCGTGGGCCAGCGCCGTCGCGTCCCCCGCCACCGCGGCCGGCAGCGCGCGCTCGGCGAGTATGTTGCTGTCGTCATCACTCGAGCCGCCCGAACAGCCCGCGACCAGAAGGCCAAACACCAGGTACTTGTTCATGCGCATCCCTTCAGCAAGCCTCGCGCCACCGCCAAGCTACCGGATTCGCACGACCGCAGTTTTCGGCCTCGCCGACAAATCACGACATCGGTGTCCGGATCTCGGCGTGCGCTCGGAACGCGAACGTGACCAGGAACACGGCGAGAGCAGCGGCTGCGCGGCGCGCTGGCGCGGATCAAGACCGGGTGAAGGTCAGACTCGAGAAGAACGACACCATGTCGGCCAGGTCGATCCAGAACACGCCGTCGCCGCCGTTGACCGCGACGCCCTTTTGCTTGCCGAGCTGGGTGATGTACTTGCGGCCGTAGTTGC
>DATBBB010000306.1:0-7895 GCA_036271215.1 Kofleriaceae bacterium
CGGCGTGGCGATGTCGGCGGTCACCGAGCACGCCTCGACCATGCTGGTCGGCAAGTGGCTCTACATGTCGCCCGAGACCACGGCCAGCCAGCAGGTCGATCACCGCTCCGACCTGTTCTCGCTCGGCGTCATCCTGTATCTACTGTGCTCGGGCTACATGCCGTTCACCGGCTCCGAGCCCAGGGAGATCGTGCAGAAGATCCGCGCCGGGCAGTACCGGCCGCTGCGCGAGATCCTGGCGGTGCCCGAGCGGCTCGAGCAGCTGATCGCGCGCATGCTGGCGCCCAACCCGGACGACCGCCCGCAGACCGGGCAGGAGGTCGCCGCCGAGCTGACCGAGATCGCCCGCCAGTACGGCATCGAGAGCTCGGCTCCGCACATCGCCTACGCCCTCCAGCAGCTGTTCCCGCCCGGCGCGGCCGACGCCGAGTTGCAAGGCACCGCCCAGCTCCTGACCGAGGACCGCAGCTCGGTCACCGGGCGGGACCGGTCGCCGGGCTCGGTCACGGAGGGCTCGATCTCCAGCAGCCGGCGGCTCCCGGTGGACGTCTCGCAGACCTACCAGCAGCAGCCCAACATCGACGCGCTCGGGGCGACCCAGCGCGCGGCCATGCCCGTGATCGCGGCGCCCGGCGGAGCCGCGCTGCCCCGGGTCGCGTCCTACCATGGCCTCGGCGTGCGCCGGCGCCGAGGCTGGGTGCTCGTCGCCGTGATCGTCGCAGTGGCGATCGCGCTGATCGGATACGCCCTGGGAACGCGATAGGCCGCCGCGATGTCGACGCTGCCCGCGCGGCGAGTCCTCGTGATTTCTGCCGACGATGCGCTGTCCCAGCGACTCGCATCCGGGCCGATCGGCGCGCTGGGGGCGATCGAGGTCTACCGCGCCTTCCACGCGGACGCGGCCGAGCCGCCGCCGGCGCTGTGGCTGATCCAGGTCACCGGCGAGCCGGTGCCGGCCTGCCGGCCGATCGTCGCGCTGGCGCCCGGCATCGGGCTCGCCGCGGTGGTCGCGCTGCTCCAGGAGTCGCCCGATGTCGCCGCGGTGGTCGCCGGTCATGGCCTCGATCCGCGCCAGCTGTTCGCGCTGGCGAACCGCGTGGTCACCGGCGAGCTGTCCGGGCTCGACGGCGCGCTCGCGATCGGGACCCAGATCGTCACCCAGCAGGTCGGCGACCACGGCGCCAAGCTGCAGTGCCTGGCGCAGGCGGCGGCGCTGGTCGAGCGCGCGCGCTTGCCGGCCGCGCTCCGCGCGTCGATCGAGCAGTGCATCGACGAGCTGGTGACCAACGCGCTCTACGCTGCGCCGGTCGACGCGCGGGGCCGGCCGCTGTTTGCGAGCGTGGCACCGCGGGCGCGGCGCGTGCTGCGTACCGATCGCGACGTCAGCGTCCAGTACGCATGGGACGGCGCGCGGTTCGCGGTGGCCGTGCGCGACACGTTCGGCACGCTCGAGCGCGCCACCGTGCTGCGCCACCTCCACGATGGCCTCCACGCCGCGCAACCGGTCGGCGGCAAGGGCGGCAGTGGGGCCGGGCTGGGCCTGTACCTGATCGCCCAGGCGGCGACGGCGGTGTGCTTTCACGTGGTCCCCGGGGTCGCCACCGAGGTGGTCTGCGTGTTCGAGCTCGGCGCCCCGGCGGGTGCGCTCGCGCAGCTCGGCGTGGTGCACAGCGATCCGGCGGGCCGGACCGGGGCCGGCGCCGCGCGGCGGCGGTTGACGCGGGTGGGCGTGAGGCGGCGCGCGCGGACCGTGCTGGGCGCGCTGGGCGCGCTGGCGCTGGCGGCGGTGGTGGCGGTCGGCGCGCTGGCGGTGATGCAGGGCCGCGCCCGGACCGCCGAGCGCACCGTGGCGCCCTCGTATACCGGCGAGCGTGCGCCGGTGGTGCCGCCGCGCGCGCCGTCTGCCGACGAGGTCCGCGTCCGCTTCGGGTCGCGACCGGCGGGTGCGTTGATCGTCGAGCTCGGCCGGCCCCCGACCACCGATCACACGTACACGCCGGCGGAGCTGTTCGTCGCGGTGAACCAGGAGCACCGCTTCATGCTCACCATGCCCGGCCACGTGCCGCTCGTGATCGAGCCGTTCACGCCGGTGCGCGGCACCACCGTCCTCGACAAGGGCGGCGAGCTCGCGCTCGGCGCCACGCTGCAGATCGAAGCGTCGCTCGCCGGCACCGGCTCCGTGGTCGGCGCGGCGCATTGCCAGGCGGCGGCGCTGCCGTTCCACTGCACGCTCGCCCCGGGGCGCTATGCCGTCGAGTACGCTGGCGCCGACCACGCCAGGATCGCGCGCGACGTGACGATGACCGCGCAGGATGAGGTGCTTCGGTTCGAGCTGGGGATCATCGAGGCCGCGCCCGGCGTGCGCCTCGCGCCCGGTGACCCCCAGCGCCAGATCGTCGAGGCCGGGCCGCACAAGCTCACCGTGTCCGACGGGGCAGGGAGCCACCCGGTCACCGTGATCGTTGCCGCGGGCGGCACGGTGATCGCGCAGTAGTGCAAGCTGGCGAACGCGGGTGCGCGGCCCGGGTTTTGGTTGCCGGGACGCACGCCGTGGCCTAGAGTGCGCCGCAGCATGTCAGGTCGAGTGGCACTCTTGCTGGTGGTCATGGCATGCGCCGGCAACGCGTGTGCCAGCAACGAGTCAGGGGATCACTGGCAGCTGGCCGATTCGAACGAGCCCGCGTCGCTGCTATCGATCTGGGGGACCAGCGTGAGCGACGTCTGGGTCGCCGGTGGCCGCAGCGCGCCGGCCGGTGGCCCCACGCTGCTCCATCGGACGGGCGAGACCTGGAGCCGCGTCGACAGCGGTGCGCACGGCGTGGATCTATGGTGGGTGTTTGGCTTCGATAATGGCGATGTGCTGTTCTCCGGCTCGGGCGGCACGATCCTGCGCTATCGCGGCGCGGCGTTCGAGCAGATGACCACGCCGCGCAGCGGGATCGTGTTTGGCATGTGGGGCGCCGCACCGGACGACGTGTGGGCGGTCGGCTCCGGCGATGACGGTCACGGCATCGTGTGGCGATACGACGGCACGCAGTGGAGCGACGCCGCGCTACCTCCCGAGGGCGTGCCCGACCTGGTGCTCAAGGTCCACGGCCAGCGCAGCGATGACGTGTGGATGTCGTGCGCCGGGGGCGTGACCCTGCACTGGGACGGCACCGCGCTGACCCGGGTTCCGACCGCGCTGACGGCGTCGCTGTTCTCGATCGTGACCACTGCCGACGACGTCGTCGCGGTGGGCGGTGCGACCGGCGAGGGCGACATCGTCGAGAACGCGGGCGCGGGCTGGGTTACCCAGCCGGTGCTGGTACCGGTGGCGTGGCGCGGCGTGGCGGCCGGCACCGATCGGGTCTACGCCGTGGGCGAATCCGGAGTCGTGGCGCAGCGCTCCACCGACGGGTGGGGCGTGTTGCAGCAGTCTGTGACCCAGCTCGCTTTTCATGCGGCTTGGGTCGATCCACAGGGAGGGTTGTGGGGCGTCGGGGGTATGTTCGATACACTGCCGCTGACGTCAGCGGGCTTCCTGACGTACTATGGCCCCGCAACGATAAAGCAGGTTTCGCCATGAGACTTCTACCAATTTTTGTACTGGCTGGTCTCGCGCTGACCCAGAACGGTTGCCATAGCGATAGCGACCCTGCGTTCACGCCATGGGATCTCGAGGATCTGAACGGGATGAACGGGTTCTCCTTGCGGGTCCCGGAGTTCGAGGTCCCGGCCGGCCACGAGAGCCAGAATTGCTACTTCGTCCAGGTCCCGGACCTCGCGAGCGGCCAGGATATCTGGATCGACCGCGTGCTGTCGGCGATCAACCCCGGCAGCCACCACGTCAACGTGTTCCAGGTCAAGACGATCATCGGCCTCGACCCCGCGATGGGCACCCCGACGACGCTGGGTGCCTACCCGGCCACCGTGATCGAGGGCGGCGACGACTACGCGAACAACCCGTGCTGGGGGAGCTCGAACTGGGCGGACTGGCCGCTGGTCGCCAACTCGCAGCAGGCCAACATCGGCGAGCTCGAGACCGACTGGAAGCTCCCCGACGGCGTGGCGATCCGGATGACGCCGGGCGAGATGCTGATGGTGCAGACCCACTACGTGAACTCGACCGATCAGCCCACGATGTACGGCGCCCGGGTCGGCATCAACTTTTACCAGCGCCAGGACCCCACCCCGCCGATCGAGATGGGCTCGCTGTTCGCCACCCAGCAGAACATCCGGATCTGCGCCAGCAATCCCAACCCGACGTTCTCGGGGACGTGCCGGATCCCCGGCGCGGTGACCATCGCCGCGGCCAACGGCCACTTCCACAAGCGCGGCAAGCGGTTCTCGATCTATTCGTGGGATGGCGCGTCGATCGAGCACCCGGCCGACGCCGCGATGTTCTACGAGAGCGATAACTGGAACGATCCGCCGATGGTCACCGATCTGAGCGTGGCGGCGCCGGCGCAGACCGGCGTGTGGTGGGACTGCGAGTATCAGTGGCAGCCGCCCGACGAGTTCACCTGCGCGGACGTCAACGCCAAGGACCCGCTGCAAGCGAATGACTGCTGCTATACGTTCGGCGGCATCACCGATATCGGCGAGCACTGCAACGTGTTCATGTATTACTATCCGAAGATCGACTCGAACGTGTTCTGCGAGTAGGCGCAGGCGCGTGACCCGCCTGATCCGCGTGAGCTCGCACGGGTACGCGTACGCGTACGTGATCGGCGCGGCGCTGCTCGGCAGCTGCGGCGGCAGCGACAAGCCCACCGCGAAGTCGTGCCCGATCGGCGATCCGACGGCGCCCGCCGAGCTGCAGATCGTGAACCTCGAGGCCGACCAGGCCACGGTCAACCTGACCCAGGCGTCCGACCTGGTCCCGCTGGTGCCGCCGCCGCAGGGCGGCTGGATCGTGCTGCTCGGCGCGCGCGCGCGCAACCTCGACGGCTGCCAGCTCACCCTGACCACGGCGCTGGTCGACGCCTGCACCGGCCAGATCTTGCAGGTCGACGTCCGGCCGACGCAGCTCGAGCTCGGCGACGACGGCTGGGGGGTGTCGTCGCTGACGACGTTCGGCAACCTCCCGGTATGCCCCCAGCTCACCGCGACGCGCGATCTGCACGACGTGCCGTACATCGTGAAAGTGGTCGTGGAGGACACCCACGGCCAGAAGGCCTCGGCGCAGCTCTCGATCATCCCGACCTGCGGGACCGAGCCATCGCGTTGCACGTGCGAATGTGCCCGCGACTATGTGATGGGCCAATCCTGCGACCAGCCGCCGATCGACGCGGGCGTGTCGACCTGCGTCGACGCTCCCTGAGCGAGATCGAGCGAAATCGAGCGAGATCGTAGCTCGGACGCGACCTCGCCGGGCAGCGTGAACCAGCGCAGCTCCTCGAAGTCGGGGGAGCACGGTGGGTCCTCGATCGCGAGCGAGCCGGGCTCGCTGCTGACGCCGGCCATGATCTGGCGCGCCTGCTCGAGGTAGCCCGGCAACGCTGCCTCGGGCTCGGTGGTATGGCCCCTGCGGCACTCGAACTGACCGGTGCGATACGACACGTCGCTGAGCCGCAGCACGCCGTGCCCGTCGGCCCGGCGGTGGTGCCACGCACCGGTGCCGGGATCGAAGGTGTAATGCGGCAGGAGCCGCCAGCCATCGCTGGCGACCAGGTGGATCGCGTCGACGATGAACTGGAACAGGGTCTCGGACAGGAAGTAGTTGAAGTTGATGCGCACCCAACCGGGCTTGATGCCCTCGCTGCCGCGGACGATCTCGCGCTCGAACTGCTTGCTGGTCCCGAGATCGATGCCGAGCAGGCGATGCCCGTACGGTCCGGCGCAGCTACAGCCGCCCCGCACCTGGATGCCGAACAGATCATTGAGCAGCGCAACGACGTAGTTGTGGTGGAGGTGCGAATCGCGGTGACGAATGATGAACGACACGATCGCCAGCCGCCCCGCGCCGCGGTTGCCGAGGATCTCGATCTGCGGGTTGGTCGACCACGACGCGAGCGCGCGCTGGATGAAGTCGACCTCGCGCTCGCGGATCGCGTCGACGCCCACGGCCTCCTTGAGCTGGAACACCAGCCCGGCGCGGATCGATTCGATGATCGCGGGGGTGCCACCTTCCTCGCGCATCACCGAGTCGATGGTGTAGCGGTGCTCCGCTTCGTTGACATAGGCCACGGTGCCGCCGCCGGGGCAGACCGGCACGGTGTTGGTGAGCAGCGCGCGCTTGACGACGAGCACCCCGGGGGTCTGGGGCCCGCCGATGAACTTGTGGGGCGAGAGGAAGACGGCGTCCTTGCACGCGAGCGGATCGCCGGGGTTCATGTCGATCGCGAGGTAGGGGCCCGCCGCCGCGTAGTCCCAGAGCGACAGCGCGCCGTGGCGGTGCAGGAGCCGCGTGATCTCGTGGGTGTCGGTGGTGATGCCGGTGACGTTCGAGGCGGCCGAGAAGCTGCCGATCTTGCGCGCGCGGGCGGCGTAGCGCACCAGCTCGCGCTCGAGGTGGTCGAGATCGACGTGGCCATCGGCGTCTTCCTGGATCACCACGACATCGGCGATCGATTCGCGCCACGGGAGCTCGTTGGAGTGGTGCTCGAACGGGCCGATGAACACGACTGGCCGCTCGTGCTCGGGGATGCACGCCGACAGCCGATAACGCGCGGCGAGGTCCGCGGGCAGCCTCAAGTTCAACGCTTCGAGCAGCTTGTTGATCGCGCCGGTGGCACCCGAGCCGCAGAAGATCACCAGGTCATCGGGCCCGCCGCCGACCGCGCGATGGATGATCGCGCGCGCGTCGTCGCGAAACTGCGAGGTCTGCCGCCCGGTCCCCGAGGTCTCGCTATGGGTATTGGCGTACAGCGCCATGACCTCGCCGCGGATGAAGTCCTCGATGAAGGTGAGCGAACGCCCCGAGGCCGTGTAGTCGGCGTAGGTCATGCGCCGCGGACCGTAGGGACCGTCCAGCGCGACGTCGTCACCAATGATCGAGCCACGAATGGTCTCGATGAGTCGTGCACCGGCAGGATTCACAAATTCACCATATAACAGCTGTGCGACAACACTGCACGAGATCGCGGTCCAGCGAACTACTTCCAACCACTGCGCGAAATCGCTCGCCGAAAGATTCTCTGTCTCAGACCGGGTGTGGAGAAGCTCACGTCACCGGAGGGGGAGCGGGGGGAGGCCAGGGGCGACGACGTCGCGGCGCAGGCCGTCGGCGGCGAGGTGATCGACGAGCTGTGCGCAGGCGACACACGGGTCAACGCGGTCGCCATCGGCGAACCACGCGGCCGAGGCCGAGATCGAAGCATCGGCGGCAATCTCGATCGCGTGCTGGCCAAGCCGTGACAGCGACGCACGGAGGGCGTCGCCGGTCAGCGAGCCGGCGGGCAGACCGCGCTCGGCCTCGCAGTGCGCGAGGTAGCCGCTGAGCGCGGCGGCGAGCGGACAGACGCCGGGTGGCACGTGCGGTAAGGGCCAGCGGCCGTGGGCGACGCGGTCGATCCAGTCGAGCATGAAGGCGGTGAAGCTCGGGGCGATCGGGGCCGAGACGCCGAGCGTGCGGGCGTCGATCCAGACCTCGCCGCGCGCGGCGCCGTCGAGCGCGACGATCGCGGTGTAGCCGCAGCCGAGGTGGCTGATCGGCAGGCCGCGGGTCCAGGGCGCCTGGGGCGCGGCGGCGTGGGCCGGTGTGCCGGATGAAGCTCCGGACGATGTGTCGGGCGATGCGCTGGGCAACGCACTGAGCGACGCGCTGGGCGAAGTGACGACGTACGCCGCGCCGCGGTCGATCGGCACGATGCCGTAGTACGGGCCGGCGCCGCCGGAGGCGACGTGGGTCGCGAAGTCGCGCAGGTCGTCGGGCAGCGTGGCGCCGAGCGCGGCCTCGAGCGCGGCGAGCT
>DATBBB010000307.1:0-18325 GCA_036271215.1 Kofleriaceae bacterium
GAGGTCGATCGCGCGGTCGCCGAGCACACCGCTCGCCGGGAGGCGGCGGCCCAGCGTCGCGACGAGCTCGGGCGCGAGCAGGCGACCGCGGCGGCCCAGCTCGCCGCCGCGCGCACCGCCGCCGGGTTCGAGCCCGACGAGTTGCGGCGCCTGCTGTCGGCGGATCCGTCGCGCGTCGATGCGCTCGCCGAGCGGCTGGCCGCGCTCGATCGGGCCGTCGATCGCACGCGCGCCGTGATGACCGAGCGCGAGCGCCAGGTCGCGGATCACGCCGCGACGCGGCCGGCGCTGGACGCGGCGGCAGCGCAAGATCTGGCCGCGGACGCCACGGATGCCGCGAACGTCGACGGGCTCGCCGCCGCGGTCACCGCAGCGGACCGCCGGGCCGCGCAGCTCGCGGCGACGCTGGCGGCAGACGCCGAGGCCCGCGAGCGCCGGGCCGCCGCGCTCGCCGACGTCGATGCGCAGGAGCTGGGCGCGGAGATCGATCGCGTACTCGGCGAGGTGATCGGCTCGCACGACGGCAAGCTGTTCCGCAGCTTCGCGCAGAGCCTGACGCTCGATAGCCTGCTCGCGGTGGCGAACGCGCACCTCGACGAGCTCGCCCCGCGCTACCAGCTCGAGCGCGTGCCGCGCCACGACCTCGAGCTGCAGGTGATCGACCGCGATCTCGGCTCGGAGGTGCGCTCGGTGCAGAGCCTGTCCGGCGGCGAGAGCTTCCTGGTGTCGCTCGCGCTGGCGCTCGGGTTGTCATCGATGTCGGCGCACGACGTCCGGGTGCGGACCCTGCTGATCGACGAGGGCTTCGGCACGCTGGATCCGGCCACGCTCGACAGCGCACTGTCGGTGCTCGACGCGTTGCAGGCCACGGGCCGCCAGGTCGGCGTGATCTCGCACGTCCCGGCGCTGGTCGAGCGCGTCGGCGCACACGTCCGGGTCGTGCAGTGCGGCGGCGGCCGCAGCGAGGTCGTGGTGGCGTGAGCGCCGCGTGAGCCCGCGCCGGCGCATGCCGCTGAATCCGGCGTGGCCTCGCGTTGCCACTGGGCGACCTGGTAAGCTCGCGGCGAACGCAGGCGATGAGCATCATCAGCACCCTCGTCCAGCGGGCGGAGATTCGCTTCCACGAGGCGGCCGAGCCGCTGCGCGCGGCGGTCGGATGCTTCTGGGTCGTCACCGCAGAACGAGGCGCCGTGCTCCGCGTCGTACCCGACGGCAGCACGGCGATCTCGATCGGGTTCCAGGACGATCAGCCCGCCGAGTGGTCTCTGCGCGGTCCGCTGATCCGTCCCGACGAGCGACGGTTCTCCGGTCCGGCCGTGTTGATCGGGATCCGGCTGCGTCCGGGGGTCGCGTTCCTGCTCAGCGGTATTGCCGCGGATACCATCGTTGGTCGCCGGGTCGCGCTGGGCGGACACGCGGCGTTTCACGATCTGGTCTCGGCGGAGCTTCACCCGCACACGCCCGGACGGTGCATCGACGTCCTGCAGCAGTTTCTGTTGCAGCGACTCGAGCACGCGAGCCTCCACCACACCGTCGCCACGGCGGTTCGTGAAATCGAGCGCGAGCGTGGCTGCGTGCGGGTCCCTGACCTGGCCGCGCGCTGCCGCGTCAGCTCGCGTCACTTGCACCGCCTGATGCGCACCTGGGTCGGCTACAGTCCGAAGGGCTACGCGAACGTGATCAGGTTCCAGGCGACGTTGCACGAGATGGACGACACGCGCGGCCGCACCGCCGCCGACCTGGCATCGGAGACCGGCTATTACGATCAGGCGCACCTCGCGCTCGATCTGGCACGATTTGCCGGAGCGACACCCCGCCGCCTGGCGTCGACCGATGTGGCAGATTTTTCCAAGACCCGGTGCGACGATCTTCTCTAGAGTCGCGTCATGCGCAAGTCGATCCTTGGCGTCGTGGTGGGGCTGATCGCGTGGGTGGCGGTCGTCACCGTGGCCGGACTGATCCTCCGCGTGTCGTGGCCGGCGTACGCGAGCGTGGCGGCAGCCATGACCTTCACGTTGCCGATGTTGCTCGCGCGCCTGTCGATCAGCGCGCTCGCGACGCTCGTGACCGGGCTGATCGCGACACGGATCCGCCCGCGATCGATCCTCGTGACGCTGATGCCGGGCGTGATCCTGCTCGTGCTGTTCATCCCCCAGCACATCATGCTCTGGCCCAAGTTCCCTATCTGGTATCACCTCAGCTTTCTGCTCTCGCTCGTTCCCCTGACCTGGGCCGGCGGGAAGATGGCAGTGCCTCAGTCTTCCGCGGGGAGCCCGCCGCGGTAGCGCGGGTCGAGCGTGTGGCTCGGCACCAGCCGCGATAGCTCGAGGAGCGTCGCGGCGTCGTTCGCGCCCCGGGCGCCCGGATCGGCGGCGCGCGCCTCGAGGAGTAGCTCCATGGCGCGGCGGTAGCGGATCGCGGCATGCAGCGGATCGCCGGTCCCCGCCAGCGCCCGGCCTTCTTCGTAGAACAGCTGCGCGGCGATGCGCAGCTTGTCCGGCTCACGCAGCATGCCCGCCAGGGTCGGCGTGTCGACCGCGTCGATCAGCTCGCGGGGCACGTCGATCAGCTTGCCCCAGGCCTGGTCCGCCATCGCGAGCGCCTTGGCGTGCTGGCCCTGGCGGTTGCGGCCGGCGATCGCGGCGACAAAGTCTCCCAGCTGCCGGATAAGACGCAGGATGTAGTCTTCGCGGTACACCAGAGTCCAAGCTAACCATCCGCTGCCTCACACGCTCATGGAAAGCACCCGGGCGGGCGTGCCCGGTCGATATACCCGCCCGTGAAGGCGATCACGGGGGATGTGATCGCGCTTCCGGTCGACCGCGCGCCTCGCTGGCTTGCGGACCCGGCTCGAGCCCGCGTCGCGCGATCTGAAGTACCGTGGTGCGCCCAATGACGTACATCCAGGTTACCACCGCCGATCGGATCACCACGCTGCGCTTCGATCGCGCCGACAAGAAGAACGCGATCACGATCGACATGTACGCCGCGCTCGAGGCCGGGCTCGAGGCCGCCGCGGTGGACGCCAACGTCCGCGCGGTGGTGATCACCGGCTCGCGCGAGTGCTTCACCTCCGGCAACGACCTCGGTGACTTCCTGCGCGTGGCGCAGGGCGGTGGCGCGGTCCGCGGGGCGCTCGGCTTCCTGCACGCGATCGCGACGTTCGAGAAGCCGGTGGTCGCGTCGGTATCGGGCGTGGCGATCGGGATCGGCACCACGCTACTGCTGCACTGCGATCTGGTCTATGCGGCGCCGTCGGCGAAGTTCAAGACGCCGTTCGTCGATCTCGCGCTGGTGCCCGAGGCCGGCTCGTCGGTGCTGCTGCCCGCGCTGGTCGGCGCGCGCCGCGCGGCCCAGCTGCTGCTGCTCGGCGAGCAGCTCGACGCGGCGACCGCGGCATCGTGGGGCCTGATCAACGCGGTCGCCGACGATCCGGACGCGGCGGCCTACGCGGCGGCGGCCCGGCTCGCGGCGTGCGCCCCCAGCTCGCTGCGCGCGACCAAGGCGCTGACCCGGCGCGCGACCCGCGACACGGTGCTCGAGGCGATGCGGATCGAGGGCGACGCGTTCGGCGACCGGCTGCGCTCGGGCGAGGCGCTGGAGGCGCTGCAGGCGTTCCAGCAGCGCCGCGCGCCCGACTTCTCGAAGTTCTGAGCGCGTCGCGCCGGACCTCGCGAAGCCCCGCGTCCCCGAGGGCCGACCTCCGCGCGGACGAGCCCGGCGCTCCTCATCGGTGACGCCGCGCCGAGTGCGCCGCGGCCAGCGCGTCATTGCTTGTGGAACGAGTCGCCGAGTGGGTACGCCGCGAGCGCCGCCTTGAACGCGGGGCTGTCCGCGCAGGACGTGCTGGCCGGCGTCGCGCTGAGCCCGACCGCCGCCAGGTTGTAGGCCTGCACGATCCACGCGGTGACCTCGGGGTCGGTCATGAACGCCTCGGTCTGCTTTGCGAGCTCGTCCGCCGCGGGCGTGGCGTTGGTGAGGATGATCGTGGCCCGGGTGCAGTCGCCACCGGCCGCGCCGAGCTGGAGCGTCAGCTCGGTGACCGCTTCGAATGCGCGATCGGTGACCTCGAGCATCGCGTCGGTCACCACCGCGGGCGGCAGCGTCAGGCTCACCGCCGCGACCGGCAGCGCGAGATCCTCCGGCATGGCCTTGGCGGCCGCCTGGTAGGCCGCGTCGGTCTTGCAATGCAGCACGGGCTGGCGCAGGTGCAGCGCGCGGCGCTTCGCGCGGCCGCGATACGCCAGCCACGCCGTCACCTCGGGCGAGCGCGAGGCCAGATCGAAGTGCCCGCTGAGCTTCTGGAACCGCGGCATCACGGCCTCGAGCACCGGGACCGCCTTGCTGCAGTCGGTGCCCGCCGCCTGCTGGCCGGCGATCAGCGCGAACGTCGCGTCGATGAATTCGTCGGTCACGGCGAGCTGGTCGTCGGTGAGCCCGGCGGGTCGGGCCCGGCCGGCGGCGCTCCCGGCCGCGCTGCCCGCACCCGCACCGGTGGTCGGCCCGGCGCGACCGGCGGCCGGGGCCGGCGGCGGCGGCTTCGAGCTCTTGCCACAGCCGATCAGCGCGAGCACCAGCACCAGGTTTCGCATCGCGCGAGCATACTTCAGCTATGGTCCGCCGTACCAATGACCGAGCCGCGCTTGCCTGCCTGGCAGAACCCCGCGTTCGTCGCTGTCCATTGCTTCGCGTGCGAGGAGCCGCATGATCACCACGCGCCGCTGACGGTGTGCCGCGCATGCGGTCTGCCGCTGCGCGTCGACTACGATCATGCGCGCGCGCCGCTGGCACCGGACGCGCTGGTCGGCCGCCCGGCGTCGCTGTGGCGCTACCGCGAGGTGCTGCCGATCCGCCCCGAGCACGCGGTCAGCCTGGTCGAGGGCTTCACCCCGCTGTGCGGCGTCGCCGATCGGCTGTTCGTCAAGGACGAGTCGCGCAACCCGACCGGCTCGTTCAAGGCGCGCGGGCTGGTGATGGCGGTGTCGCTGGCGCGCGTGCTCGGCGCCAAGGTCCTGTCGGCGCCGTCGGCGGGCAACGCGGCCGGCGCGCTCGCCGCGTACGGCGCCGCCGCGAAGCTCCCGGTCGTGGTCGCGATGCCCGAGGACACGCCGCGCGCGTTCATCGACGAGTGCCGGCACTACGGCGCCGAGGTCCACCTGACCGCCGGGACGATCGCCGACGCCGGCAAGTGGCTGCGCGAGCACGGTCCGCGCGACACGTACGATGTCTCGACGCTCAAGGAGCCGTACCGGATCGAGGGCAAGAAGACGATGGCGTACGAGCTGTGGGAGCAGCTGTCCGGCGCGCTGCCCGACGTGATCATCTATCCGACCGGCGGCGGCACCGGCCTGGTCGGGATGTGGAAGGCGTTCGCCGAGATGCGCGCGCTGGGCTGGGCGATGCCGAAGACCCCGCGGCTGGTCTCGGTGCAGATGGCCGGCTGCGCGCCGGTGGTGCGCGGGTTCACCGAGGGCGCGGCGGCGACCGTGCCGTGGCAGGACGCGAAGACCCGGGTGTGGGGGCTGCGCGTGCCGTCGCCGATCGGCGGGTTCCTGTGCCTGCGCGCGGTGCGCGAGACCGGCGGCACCGCGCTGACCGTGACCGAGGACGAGGCCGGCTCGGCGACGTCGCGGCTCGCCGCGCGCACCGGGCTCGACATCTGCCCCGAGGGCGGCGCGACCTACGCCGCGTACGAGGCGCTGCGCGCGCAGGGCGCGATCGCCGACCACGAGACCTGCGTGCTGTTCAACACCGGCACCGGCCTCAAGTACCGCTGAGCGGCTTTCCCGCTGGCGAGCGGGGTGTCGCAGGCCTGTCCGGCAATCGGAATCGACGACCAACTACTGATGTCGGCCGCGCGACCGGCCAACGGCAACGAGCCTATCGAACGCCGCGAGCGGCTCGGCGGACTGCTCAATCCTATTATCGCCATCGGACGTGAGCTGGAGTTCGCGCGCGCACCGGCCCGCGTGCGCGAGCTTGCTGGCTTGTGAATTCTTGGCGTTCCGAGAGCACTCGCGGTGGCGGTGGTCGTCGACCTCACCTTGTCCCCATACCTCTGTTGCGTCTCCCATTCTCCGTACAGCTCCGTACAGCCTGGTGGTAATCCTCGAGTTGGGGGGCGTGACCGTGGGCGTGCAAGGGGAGCGGTCATTGACAGTGGAGCCGGCGGCGATCGACGATTGAGGTCTTGGGAGGCCCCCAGCGCACCCTGGACTCATCGACGATCCGGCGGCCCGCGTCGCGCAGCGAGCCGGACGCGGAGCTCGTCCCGGCGCTCACGATCGCCGCTCATCCAGACGTCGCGCGCATCGGTGATCGCCTCGTGCTCCACGAGGTCGCGGCCGGAGGGGAAGTTCTGCTCGCCCGCGGCGCGCCTGATTTCCACCGCCCCGGCAGCGCGCTCGGCTCGCCGCTCGCCGACCCGTGCCTCAGTCGCCGGCCGATCCGGATCTCACCGGGTTCGGAGCGGCGCATTCGACTCGCCCGCGAAGGCGGCACCACACTGGCTATCGGCGGGACCGAGCACAGCGACGTCGAGGTCGGGCCGCTGACGCCCGGCGTCGGGGTCCCGCTCGAGCTCGCCGAGCGGATCGTCTTGGTGCTCCATCTCGTCGAGCCCGGCGCCCCGGAGCCCGGCGATTCGCTGGGCATGGTCGGGCAAGGGCTCGGGATCGTGCGCTTGCGCCGCGCGATCCGGCGCGTTGCGGATCTGGAAGTGCCGGTGCTGCTGCGCGGCGAGACCGGGACTGGCAAGGAGCTGGTGGCGCGCGCGCTGCACGACCGCAGCTCGCGCAGCCGCGGGCCGTTCGTCAGCGTCAACCTCGGAGCGATTCCGAAGGAGCTGGCCGCCACCGAGCTTTTCGGTGCCGTGCGTGGCGCCTACACCGGCGCCACACGCGATCGCGAAGGCTACTTCCGGACGGCCCGCGGGGGCACGCTGTTTCTCGACGAGCTGGGCGAGGCTTCCCCGGATGTACAGGCGATGCTGCTGCGCGTGCTCGAGACCGGCGAGCTCTATCCCGTGGGCTGCGACGCGCCGGTCAAGACCGACGTTCGGGTGATCGCCGCGACCGACGCCGACCTCGATGCGCAGATTCGCGATGGGCGGTTCAAGGCACCGCTGCTCCACCGGCTCGCCGGCCATGAGCTTCACCTGCCGCCGCTGCGCGAGCGCGCCGAGGACGTTGGGATCCTGTTCCATCACTTTGCGCGCCAGGAGCTCGCGGCGATCGGTGAGTCCGAACGGCTCACCGCGCCGGATCCGCTCACCGACCCCTGGTTTCCGACGAGGATTGCGCTCCGTCTGATCGGTTGCCGCTGGCCGGGGAATATCAGACAGCTTCGCAACGTCGCACGCCGGCTCGTGATCGCCAGTCGGGGGCAGCCGCAGCTGCAGATCGAGCCCCGGCTTGCCGCCGAGCTGGTGGCAGATGCGATACCGGTGTACACGGCCTCACCCCCGTCGTCCAGCCCGCCCGTGGTGCGCCGGCGTCCGGCCGATGTCACCGATGCGGAGCTGATCGCGGCGCTTCGTGCTGCGACCTGGGACCTCAAGGCCGCGGCCGATCGTCTCGGAATCCCGCGAGCGTCGATCTATACCGTGATCGATCGCAGCCCCAGCGTGCGGACCGCGGGCGAGCTGTCTGCCGCCGAGATCGAGCGTTGTCACCGGGAGTGCGTCGGCGATCTCGATCGCATGGTGGAGCGTCTCGAGGTCTCCCGCCGCGCGCTCGGCCGGCGCGTCAAGGAGCTCGGCCTCGACCTGATCAAGCAGTGACGCATCCACGCGGCGTCGGCGGCAGCACCGACGCGTCCACGCGGCGCCGGTGGCAGCACCCGGGCATCGTGATGGCTGCGCAGCCATGTACTTGGCCTGTCGGCATACAACGTGAAGTTGCTGATCAACCACGCGGTGCCGCTGCGACAATAGTGTCGTTCGTTGCCGCGCGCCAACAACTGTCCGGCCGCAAGGACCGGTACCACGAAGGAGGACTCATGCGTTCAGAATTCTCTCCCGATATCGAAGCCATTGCGTCGCCCGCCGGGCATCCTCGACTGAACGCTAGTGTGCAGTCACACCAATCGCAGGACGGCAAGTCGCACAAGTGGTGCAGGAAGAGCACCGGCGACTTCGACCCCAACCCCCTGCCCGTAAATAGCGGCGACACGATCATCTTCGATCCACAGTTCACGGGGACGATGACGATAAAGGACGACGAGGGCCAGACGCTTGCTACGCTTTCTTCGCCGTTCAAGCCATACACGGTGACGGTAGAGAGCGGGACGCTGACCGTGTTCCAGTCCAGTTCCAGTTCAAAGAAAAAAGCCGGCGATGGCGGCGATGGCGGCGGTGGTAAGACTGGCACGATCACGGTCGGCGGCGGCGGCAGCGAGGGCAGCGGCGGCGTCGGGTTGTGACAATGGTTAATGGGCTAGCCTGACGCGGCTGCAGAGGTCAACCCGCGCTGCGCAGTTCCGCGCGGCGAGTGGATGTGCCGGTCCGCGTGGCGCGTTGTCTGTCGAACGGTCCAGAGCGCCGAGCCGCAGCGCTCCGAGGTTGCTGCGCGCGAGGTCACGGCGCTGGATCCGTGCGCCGAGCGGGCTCGGCTGACCCGGGCGAGGAACGCTTCGACCGCCGATCGCCTCGCTCCGACCAGCGCGCTTCAAGGTCGTCGATCTCGGTGATCATGCGCTTTGCCTCGGCGGAGGTCGGATCGCGCGCAAGCGTACGGTCCACGGCTGAACGGGCGAGCGCGATGCGCTGCCGTGGGTCGCGACCTTGTCCGAGGTCGTAAGTTGCCACGAGGGTGTGGATCGCGGCCAGGTTCAGCAAGAACGTCGCGCTGCCGGGCATCCGCTCGAGCGCCTGCGCGAAGTCAGCCTCGGCCTGGCGCGCCAGTGGTCGCGGATCGTCCCCTCGCGCGCGCTCGTAGGCTGCGCGTTGCGCGAGCACCTCACCACGGTTGTTGTAGCCAAAGCCTTGTCCGGGTGCCACGGTCACGGCCTGCGCCGCGGCGGCCTTCGCCTGGTCAAGGAACGGTCCCGGATCGGCGCGACGATCTGCGGCATCTCGCGCTTGCTCGAGCCGTATGACGCTGATGCCGTTGTGCAGATTGGCTACTCGAGGATTGATGGCCAGGCCTTGCTGGTACATCTCGATCGCCCGCCCGCGATCCGGGCCGGGATCGACGCCGCGCGCCTGCTTGCGCTCGGCGATCGACCGCAGCACCTCGCCTTCATAGAACCGCGGAACATACGAGTTGGGATTGAGGGTACGGCCCTTGTCGAACGCCTCGAGCGCCCGGACCAGATCGGCATCGGCATCGCGGGGCCTGGGCTGTGAGGCGCGATGGTAGTAGTTGATGCCCAGGTTGACCGGCGCGGCGAAGCCACGACCGTCGAGCCGGATCGCATTGACGTAGGCATCGGTCGCGATGCTCCGGTGGCGCTCCGAGTCCTGACCGGTGTCGTCCTGGTAGTCCGCCCACAACATGTGGGTGAGGCCGAGCACGACGTGGAAGTCGTAGTCTTGCTGTGATGGTGGCAGGGTGCTCATGATCTCGACCGCTTTGCTCAGCTGCTCCGTCGGGTCCTCGCTCCGGCCCTGGCGGAACTGCCCCCAGTAGCGGTAGGCATCCGCCACCGCAAGCTTGCCTTCGCGCCGCTCCGGCGCGAGCTCGATCGCCCGGCGTCCATCGGCGACCGCTCGCGCCAGCAGCTCCGAGACGTCCTCCCCGCGGTTGCCGCGGTATTCTGCGACACGGCGCAACAGGCCGACCCGCAATTCCAGCGCGAAGCCATCGTCGGGCAGGATGGCAAGCGCGCGCCCGGTAGCGTCGACGCCACGGTCAAATGGTGGGTCGATGTCACCGCCGCCGTAGATCTCCTCGGTGAGCGCGGCGCGCTCGAGCGCGCTTTGCGCGACGTACACGGCGGGATCGCTGCGCCCGATGGCGGCGGCTGCCGCAAGCGCAGCTCGCCCGGCCGCCAGGTCGGCCGAGGTCTGTGCCGGCGTTGCCGTGCCGCGGTTGGCGACCGCGCGAGCGTGCAGGATCTCGCCGCGCAGCAGCGACGCCTCGTAGGACCATGCCAACCTGGCGTCACCGCGGTCGATCGCATCGAGCTGGTGAAGCGCGTCGTCAAAACGCTCCTCGTAGTACGCGACCAGCGCCGCGACATAGTCGAGCGAGGGCACGTCGGGCCCCAGGCTGTCGCGCAGGTGGCCGAGCGCAGGATCGCGGTAGCGGCGCGCGAGCTCGCGGCGGCGCTCGTCGCGCAGCTCGCTCGGCGCCTGCTCGATCTCGTGCAGCCCTCGCTGGTACAGGTGGCCTTCGGCCAGCGCCAGCGCGTAGGCCACGCGCGGTTCGCAAAAGCCGCTCTGCCACGCGGTGGTGAGATCGGCCGCCGCGCGATCGTCGTCGCCGAGCGCGAGGTAGCCGCGCCCGAGCGCGTAGTGCCCCGGCCCCAGGGCCAGCTCGCCGCTGGCACGCACCTCGTCGGCGAGCTCGTCCATCGCGTGGCGCAGCCGCGCGCGATCGGGTCGGGTGTCGTGCGCCGGCGCGAGCGCCGAGTAGCGCGCCATGGCCTCGATGCGCTCGACGCGCTCGGTGAACCGCCGCGCCAGCTCCACGCGCTCCGCGCTGTGCCGGTGCTCGCGTACCGCGTAGCCGGCTGCCACCGCGACGAGCGCGATGGCAACGGACACCCCGGCGACGAGCCGCGCGTGGCGGCGCAGCTGCCTGCGCAGGCGATAACCCAGGCCCGCCGTCGATCGGGCGGCCACCGGTTCGCCGCCGAGGAACCGGCCCAGGTCGTCGGCGAGCGCGCGCGCCGAGTCGTAGCGGTCGGCGCGCTGCTTCTGGAGGCACTTCATCGTGATCGCCTCGAGGTCGATCGGCACATCGCGATCGATCGTGCGCGGTGACGGCGGCTCGTCGACGGCGACCCGGGTCAGCACGGCGAGCTGGTTGGGGCCCTCGATCGGCGTACGGCCGACGAGCGCCGTGTACAGCGTGGCCCCCAGGCTGTACACGTCAGCCCGGCGATCGAGCTGCTTGACCTCGCCGCGGGCCTGTTCGGGGGCCATGAACTGCGGCGTGCCGAGCACCGTGCCGGTCATCGTCGTGCTCTCGGCCCACTCTCGCGCCAACCCGAAGTCGACGACGAACGGGCGCAGCGTGCCGTCGGTACCGCGCTCGACCAGGATGTTTGACGGCTTGAGATCGCGGTGGATGAGCCCGACGCGGTGGGCTTCCGCGACGCCGAGCGCGGCGCCGCGGACCACGATCGCTTTCTGTTCGATGGTGAGCTCGCTCGCGAGCTCCGACAGCGGCCGGCCGTCGATGTGCTGCATCGCGATGTAGACCCGGCCGCGCACCTCGCCCACCTCGTAGACCTTGCACACCCGGTCGTCGTTCACGCGCGCCTGCGCCCTCGCCTCGTCGACGATGCGCCGCGCCAGCTCCGGATCGTCGTTGCGCACGAACTTGATCGCGACGTTGCGGTCGAGCCTGAGGTCGCGCGCGAGGAACACCCGCCCCATACCGCCCTGGCCCAGCAACCGGATCGGCTCGTAGCGCTCCCACCCGGGCACCGGGAACCCGTCGGGATCCGCGAGGTCTCGGACGCACGGGATGGGCGTGGCGGTCCGGTCATAGGCCTCGAGCGGGCCGACGCGAGGGAGCTCGTCGGGGCCCGGGGTGTAGCTCATGGTGCTCTGAATGGACAGCTCGTCATTCGCCTGACTGGTCATGTTCGCGCGGAGCGATGCAAGAGTCGAGTCAGAGATCCGGCGGTCCGCGAACAAGCGAGAGAACAGGCCCTGTCCTCGATGCGCGGCCTCCTCGTGAAGCGCGAGCGCCTCGTGACTCGGCAAGATCCCTGCGGCGACCACGATCCTGACCTCCAGATCCTCGTCCTGCGCCATAAGAGCAATGGTATCGTGGTCGCGACGTTGACGCGTCAGCCCGCGACGCTGCCTGACGATGTCCACGGTCAGAGCGCTCTCGCGCTGACCTGCCCACGTCTCCCCCTGTGGTGGGAACGACGACATCGGAACCTCGGTGATCGCTGCACTCCGGCCAAGCTGATAGTGCTCGATGGGCAGCGCGCGCGCGAGGGAGCCGATTCCCTCGGCAATTGGCCGGTAGCCCGATTATCGGGCTAAGGACCGGTCAGTGCGGGGACGGCAGCAGGTACGTGGCGACGCGATATCGCACCAGGGCGGGGAGCCCGGAGCGCAATCCCTCGGCGCGCCGACGAGCAACAGCTGACGGATCTCGTATCGAAGAGATCTGCGCGGGGACGACGCCAGCCGGACCGAAGAAATGTTGACGAAGCGTCATCGCTTTCCAGGTCTCGGTGCCCGACATCGAGCCGTCCGCGAGCGCGATTCATACGGCTTCAGGCCACTCGGCGAGCTCGGAGCCGCTCTCCAGCAGGCCGGCGACCTGTTCGAGCATCGACTCGTCATCGACGATCACTCGTTCAACGTCCGCACGCCCGATCATCCTGATCCTTTGCCACGATACGTATCAAGCAGCAACTCGCGCTGGCCGGCTGTGACCGGCGGGCCGGCGCCGTCCCGATCCACACCGCGTGCTGGCTCGGCACGAACGCGAACCGCGCGCGGCCGAGCGCTGACAGCCCGAGCAGGCCGTCGAGCTGGCGCCCGAGCGCCGCGGCGAAGACGGGTGTTGGCTCACCCAGGCCAAGCTCAAAGGTACTTGATCCAGGCGGCCAGCGCGGTCTTGGTGATGTCTTCGAGCCAGGACTCGAACCGCTGGCTTTGCGGTGCGGACTGTTCCGCTGGATACAGGACCAGCGTCTCCGTGTCGAGCGGGATCACCTCGGCCCGGAACTCGTCCTCTCGTGTTGCTCGGTGTTCCAGGAAGGCCGCGGCGACGCAGGCTCCGGGGGATGGATTCCCGATGAAATGAAGAACCACCACGAGATCGGTGATGCCGCCATCCCGCAACTGCAGGCGCGCCCATTCCCAAGGCTCGCGAAGGTCCGCCCAGTACCCGCGTTGCTTGGCAAGCTGAACGATCTGCCCGCGGAAGTAGTGGGCCGTTTCCGTGGAAACACGTGTAACGGATGCTTGGCATCCCTCGACTCGCTGTTTGACGTCGTCCGCAGTCTTGCGGAAGATCGTGTTCATCAGGCCTGCCAGCCCGGTGATACGCCCGTGCATGAGATCGCGTTCGGTCTTCTGATCGGTCTTCCGCTGGGAGATCTTTGCGTTCGCGGCTTCCAGGAACTTGTCCATTCCGCTGCTCTGTTCGACGGCGGTTTCCCCCAGCGAGATGGCACGTAGTGCGACTCGCTCCTCTCGCTTGTAGAAGAACTCGATCAGCTTTCCAAGCTCCCCGGCATCGGCACGTTCGAGGGCGGGAAGGTTTTCCGAGTGTTTGTCGGCGCGATCGATCAGCAGCGGGAACATGCCTGCTCGGATGAAATCGATGCTGGCGAGCGTGCGAGCAACGCGTCCATTGCCATCCTCGAACGGATGAATGCTCGTGAATGCGTGATGCATCCATGCCGATCGAACCTCTGGTTGGTCAGCCGGCAACTCATCATAGATCGCAACAAGGCGCTCCATCTCGGTGGCAACCTGCTCGGGCGGGCAGTACTCGTGAATCGAACCGTCCGGGCGTCGTGGACTGTTCGGACGCAGCTTGTAAGTCCCACGTGGCAAGGGAACCTGCACGTGCTGCCCGGCGTGGGTCACGGCATCGGCGGTTTCCTGGTGTGCGCAGATCAAGGCGTGCAATTCCTTGATCCATCCAACGGTCAACTTGCGTGCACCACCGACAACATCCATGACCATGTCCAACGATGATTCGTGATCCTTGAGGATCTGGATCACTTCGTCGGCCGATCTGTCCGATTCTCCGTGCGGGATCAGGCTCGCCGCGAAGCCCTGGTCGGTCAGGATTTGCGTCACCCCCAAGCTGATGTCGAAGACTCGCTCGATCACGCCGGTCTCGATGCTCCACCACCGGACCATGCGTGCCCAGAACTCCGGCCACGCCCCATGCTGCTCGATCCGAGCTCGTTGCACGCGCCAGAGTTGCTGGAGCGCGCGCATCTCTGGAAGCCCGAGCGCGCGCGGGTCTGGCGGCGCCTCGATCGGCCGCCAGCGGTGGGAGACGGAAGGCTCCAGCATCGACAATCAGCATACCAGGCAACGTCACGATCGCGACTGGCTTGACCGTGCTTGGTCCTCATCGCTCCGGCTGAGCCCTTGGGCGAGCCCAGCCGGTTCGACCCGCCGCCCGAGGATCCGGGATCGGCACACATCCTTTCGTGTTGCTGATGCCTGGGAGATCGGTAAGTTACGTGAGCATCTGTGCGATGCGTTGAAGAAGGGCCGCCCAAATGGTCGAGTACCTGCTTGATACAAGCGTCGTCCGCGCCTTATCGGTCACTTTGCTCAAGCAAGCCCGAGACAACGGGTTGCGGCTGATCCTGTCACCCATCTCGGTCTGGGAGATGCTGGCTCACTTCGAGGATGGCAAGACCCGATTCGAGCTGTGCAAGGCGTGGATGCGCCAGGCGGATTGCTGCGAGATCATTGAGCACCCCGATGCGGAGATCCGCGACGCTATCGGGGTAACGTCTTATATCCCTCCAGATGCACGCATCGCATGGCAGGAGCGCGTAGTTGTGCACACGATCATAGATATTTTCAGCAGAGCGACCTCAGCAGAGGAGGTCCACGGCCAGCTCAAGCGCTTTCCAGGAAGGGCAGACGGCGCAAGCTGCGGAGATGTTGTCAGGCAGGCGCTGGAGCGGATGAAGAATCAGTACGCGGGTATAGTGCTGCCGGTGTTCGACGCTTTCAAGGCAGAGTTTCGTCGACTCGGTCGCGATCCCCACGACGAGAGAGCCCTTTCCGATCGTGAGTTCTTCGATCATGTGGAGCGAGAGGCAAAACGTATCGCGGGGACGGCCGATACGCCCACGATCCCCAGAGTCGAAGAACGGATCTTCGACTACGCCTTCGCTCGGATCGGCCATGGGCTGGAAACAACCTTACGCCTCCTGCGTACCGGCGCCCGGCTCGATCTCAATGACTGCGGAGACGCGTTAATCTGCAACCACATCGACCTAGCAGGCGAGCGTATCCTCGTTACGGCGGACACGAAAACTCACAACGCCTTATCCCGTGCCGAAGTGCGATTTCGACGCTACGTCAAGGAGCACGGCAAAAAGACCCGAGTCTCGGAGTTCGTTATGGACCGATCGGGATTCGAAGCGCTTATCGCCGGCTCGCTTGCCGCAACTTGCTGAGCCGGATCCACATAGCCGTGCAGGAGTTGGGGTTCGATGCGCCGGGTCTGTCGAATAGTCTATTGGCCACCGCCAGCAACCTTCAACGTTGAGCTTGGCTGCGATCGGTCAGCGCGGTGGGGTGATGTGCAGGCCGCCGTCGACGAAGATGGTCTCGCCGGTGACGTGGCGCGCGCCCTCGATCAGCCAGGTCACGACCTCGGCGACGTGCTCGGGGCGGGCGTAGTCCTTGAGCGGCACCATCTGAGCGTAGTGCTCGGCGACCTTCATCGCGCGCTCGCCGCCGAGCGCGTTGTGGTGCCACGGCGTGTCGACGTAGCCCGGGCTGACGACGTTGACCCGGACCTCGGGCGCCAGCGAGCGCGCGAGTGAGTAGGACATCGTGTTGAGCGCCGCCTTGGACGCCGCGTAGGCCAGCGACGAGCCGATGCCGAGCTCGGCCGCGACCGATGACACGTTGACCACCGCGCCGCGGGCGGCCTTGAGGGCCGGCGCGCATGCGCGGATCATCTGGAACGGCCCGATGACGTTGGTCTGGTAGATCCGCTGGAAGTCGTCGCCGGTCAGGCCGTCGAGGTCGGCGTGATCGACGAACTTGGTGGTCCCGGCGTTGTTGACCAGCGCGTCGATCTGGCCCCAGCGATCGAGCGCGGCGCGAGCCAGCGACCGGCACGCGGCATCGCCGGTGACGTCGGCCGCCACCGCGATCGCGTCCGGGCAGCGCGCGGCGACCGCGGCGGCGTCGGCCTCGCTCCTGGCGTAGTTGACGACGACCGACCAGCCGCGCCGGCCGAGCTCGACCGCGCACGCGGCTCCGATCCCTGACGATGCTCCGGTGATGATTGCGACCTTGGTCATGGCGGCCACCCCGTGGCCCTGAGCCTATCGCGATCGCGGCGGCTCGGATCCGCAGCGGCCCGCGGCGTTCTGCGGCGGGCTGAAGGAACCACCGCCTTGGCAAGCGGGTTGGCCAGCTCTCGCGCGCCAAAACGCAGGCCGGGGTGCAGGTTCCGGATCACCACGATCCATTTGATCAGTGCCGCGGTGCCACCCGAAAACTGGACGGCGATCCCCGGCGTCGGCAGGGTAGACCTCGATGTCGATCGCCGCGGCGCCCGTGCGCTGCACTCCCTGCCTCCGCGTGTTCGCAGACACGCTGTTCGTCGACGACGGGAGTCGTCGCGGCGACGAGGTGCGCACCGCGATGCTGCGGCTCGACTTCGAGTACGCCGGCCGCCGGATCCGCTCCACCGACCCGCGGCCGTCCCAGGCCCGCGACCGCGACGCCGAGGCCCAGGCCTGCCGCGTGCTCGAGAGCTTCGGCGTGCTCGAGCTGACCGCGCTCGCGGACTGCGCGGTGTCGCCGGGCACCGGCGTCGACTACATCGTGACGATCGACGGCGACGTCCACGCGCTGTGCGCGTTCGGCGCCTACGCCGTGCCGCAGCTGCGCAACCTCGGCTGGCGGATCGAGGTCGACCCCGAGTATCCGTGGCAGACGATCGCCAACGACGTGCCGCTGTACGCTGCGGCGGGCCCCGACGCCCAGCGCCCCGACTGGTTCGGCATCGAGCTCGGGGTCGAGGTCGACGGCCAGCGGATCGATCTGTTGCCCGCGCTGCTCGACCTGCTCGACTCGGCGGGCGACCTGTCGGTGCTGACCCGCCCGGCGCGGCGTTGCGTCGCGGTCCGGGTCGATGACAAGCGCTGGCTGCCGGTGCCGCCGACCCGGCTGCGGATGCTGGCCAAGATCCTGCTCGAGCTGTACCGCGATGGCCAGAAGCTCAAGGCGCCGCAGATCCGCGCGCCGCTGGTCGCCGAGCTGTGCGCGACGATGCACGATCCCGAGCGCCCGCTGCGCTGGGTCGGCGATACCCGGATCCGCGACCAGGCGTTCGCGATGGCGATGGGGCCGCGCAAGGTCGCCTCCGCGTCGGTGGCGGCCCCGGCCTCGCTCAACGCGACCCTGCGGCCGTACCAGCAGGCCGGCGTGGCGTGGCTGCAGCACCTGCGCGAGCACGGCGCCGGCGGCGTGCTCGCCGACGACATGGGCCTGGGCAAGACGCTGCAGACGATCACCCACATCCTGATCGAGAAGGAGCAGGGCCGGCTGGTCCAGCCCGCGATGATCGTGACGCTGACCAGCCTGGTCGGCAACTGGCTGCGCGAGATCGAGCGGTTCGCGCCGACCTTGCGCCCGGTGGTCTATCACGGCCCCGATCGCGCCGCGAAGCGGCCGATCCTGGCGAGCCACGACATCATCATCACGACCTACCCGATCGCCGCGCGCGACCGCGAGCAGCTGTCGGCGATCCCGCTCCACCTCCTGGTGCTCGACGAGGCCCACGCGATCAAGAACGACGGCGCGCAGATCGCCGAGGCGGTGCGCAAGCTCGATTCGCACCACCGGGTCTGCCTGTCGGGCACGCCGATCGAGAACCACCTCGGCGAGCTGTGGTCGCTGTTCGACTTCCTGATGCCCGGCCTGCTCGGCAGCCGCGACGACTTTCACGCGAGCTACCGCGAGCCGATCGAGGTGCGCGGCGACAAGGCGCGGGTCGAGTCGCTGCGCGAATGTGTGCGGCCGTATATCCTGCGCCGGACCAAGCGCGCGGTCGCGCCCGAGCTGCCGGCCAAGACCCAGCTGGTGCGCGCGGTGGCGATGACCGGCACCCAGCGCGAGCTCTACGAATCGATCCGGGTCGCCGCCCACGCCGACGTCCGCCGCGAGATCAAGAGCCGCGGGCTCGCCGGCTCGACGATCGCGATCCTCGACGCGCTGCTGAAGCTCCGCCAGGTGTGCTGCGATCCGCGGCTGGTGTCGAGCGACGCCGCGCGCGAGGTGACCGCCAGCGCCAAGCTGGAGGTGTTCCTCGAGATGGTGACCAACCAGCTCGCCGACGGTCACCGGATCCTGGTGTTCTCGCAGTTCGCCCGCATGCTCGGCCTGATCAGTGAGGGGCTGCTCGCGCGCGGCATCGGCCACGTGACGTTGACCGGCAACACGCCGGATCGCCAGAAGCCGATC
>DATBBB010000308.1:0-6621 GCA_036271215.1 Kofleriaceae bacterium
CGGGCGGCACGGTGATCGTGCCGCCGTCGTTGTCGCCGCCGTCCAGGCCCATCACTTCGTTTGGACTATTCGACTTACCACAACCAGCGAGTGCAGTCGCGAGCGCCAAAGCTAGGCAGATGCGCATGGAAGGACCTCTCGTAGGAGCACAGCCTATCAAGCATGCTCGTCGGCGGCATGACAATGTCGATCAAAGATCGATTTCACGGTGGCTCTTGCTGACAGCATCGGGTGCTCCAGCGCTCCGAGGCACGTACACTGCAAGCCATGGCTCGGTTCGATGTTGACCTGTTCGTGATCGGCGGCGGCTCGGGTGGCGTGCGCGCCGCACGCGTGGCGGCAGAACATGGCGCGCGTGTCGCGGTCGCGGAAGCCGACCGCTGGGGCGGGACCTGCGTGATTCGCGGATGTGTGCCCAAGAAGTTGCTGGTGTACGCGAGCGAGATCAGTCGCACACTGAGTGACGCGCGCGGCCAGGGCTGGACCATCCCCGAGGCGCGCCACGACTGGGCGGCGCTGATCGCCGCAAAAGACAAGGAGATCACGCGGCTGTCCAGCGCGTACGCCGACCGGCTGCGCAAGGCCGGCGCCGAGGTCCTGACCGGTCGGGCGCGGCTCACGGACCGCCATACGGTGGAAGTCGCAGGCCGGACGATCACGGCCGCGAACATCCTGGTCGCCACCGGCGGCCGGGCGCGCCGGCCGAGCAACGAGTGGATCACCTCGGACGAGGCGTTTCACCTCGCGGCGCTGCCGGACCGGATCGCGATCATGGGCGGCGGCTACATCGCGATCGAGTTCGCGCATATCTTTGCAGGGCTCGGGGCGAAAGTCACACTGATCCACCGCGACCCGCTGGTGCTGCGCGGGTTCGACCCCGACATTCGCAAGGCGGTCACCGACAACCTGACCGCCCACGGCATCGACTTCCTGTGCTGCACCGAGTTGCTGCGGCGCGGCAACCGCGTGATCGCCGGTGGCCGCGAGGTCGAGGTCGACGTCGCGATGGCCGCGATCGGCCGCGACCCGGCGACCGCGGAGCTCGGGCTCGCCGAGGCCGGGGTCCAGCTCGACGCGCGCGGCGCGATCACCGTCGACGAGTGGTCGCGCACCAGCGTCGAGCACATCTACGCGGTCGGCGACGTGACCGGCCGGGTCGCGCTGACGCCGGTCGCGATCCGCGAGGGCCACGCGGTGGCCGACACGCTGTTCGGGCACCGGCCGACGCCGATCCACCACCACCTGATCCCGACCGCGGTGTTCGCGCAGCCCGCCGCCGCGGCGATCGGCCTCACCGAACCGGCCGCGCAGGCCGCCGGCCACGACGCCGTGGTGTTCCGCGCCCGGTTCCGGCCGATGCGCTACGCGCTCAGCGGGCGCGACGAGCAGGTGCTGATCAAGGTCATCGTCGACCGCGCGACCGACCGCGTGCTCGGGGTCCACATGGTCGGGATCGAGGCGCCCGAGATCATCCAGACGATCGCGATCGCGGTGACGATGGGGGCGACCAAGGCCGACCTCGACCGTACGTTCGCGCTGCACCCGACCACGGCAGAAGAGCTGGTCTTGCTGCGCTGAGCTCGCGGCTATGACAGCCGGTCGCGGTAGTCGCGATAGCCAAACCGGCGATGCACCGTGATCCGCCGGGTCGCCGGATCGTGGGTCGCGATCGACGGCAGCCGCACGCCGTTGAACGTCGTGGTCTTGACCATCGTGTAGTGCGCCATGTCGAGGAACACCAGCTTGTCGCCGATCGCGAGCGGGCGATCGAAGCTGTAGTCGCCGATCACGTCGCCGGCGAGGCACGTCATGCCGCCGAGCCGGTAGGTGTACGGCCGCGCCCCGGGCTCGCCGGCGCCGACGATCACCGGGCGATACGGCATCTCGAGCACGTCGGGCATGTGCGCGGTCGCCGAGGTATCGAGGATCGCGATCGCCATGCCGTTGTCGATCACGTCCATCACGCTCGCGACCAGCACGCCGGTGCCGAGCGCGACCGCCTCGCCGGGCTCGAGGTAGACCTCGACGTTCCACCGCGCGCGGAACGCCTGGACCACGCGGACCAGGCGATCGCGGTCGTAGTCGGGGCGCGTGATGTGGTGGCCGCCGCCGAAGTTGACCCACGTCATCCGCGGGATGAAGTCGCCGAACTTGTGCTCGAACGCGGCGACCGCGCGCTCGAGCGCGTCGCTGTTGACCTGACACAGCGTGTGGAAGTGCAGGCCGTCGAGCCCGTCGAGGTCGGCGGCGGTGAGGTTGGCGCGCGTGGTCCCGAGCCGCGAGCACGGCCCGGCCGGATCGTAGAGCGCGACCTCGACCTCCTGGTGCTCGTGGTTGACCCGCAGGCCGCACGAGATCGCGCGCCCGGCGCGCCGCGCCTCGGCGATCCGCGCGCGGTGGCGCCGCCACTGGCCGGGCGAGTTGAGCACGATGTGATCGGCGAGCGACACCAGCTCGGCCATCTCGCCGTCGCTGTACGCCGGCGCGTAGGCGTGGACCTGGCCGCCGAGCTCCTCGCGCGCCAGCCGGGCCTCGGCGACCGAGCTCGAGGTCGCGCCGGCGAGGTAGCGCCGGACCAGCGGGAACGTCGACCACTGCGCGAAGCCCTTGAGCGCGAGCAGGATCGTGCACCCGGCGCGCGCCTGGACCTCGGCGAGGATCCTCAGGTTCGCCTCGAGCGCGCCGAGGTCGGTGATGAAGCACGGGGTCTCGACGTCGCCGACGTCGATCGCGCGCGCGACGTCACCGCCGAGCGCGGCGCCCGCGCTCACGGCTCAGCGCTCCTCGACGTGCCACGGCAGGCCGCGCGGGCCGACGTCGGCGAGGAACGGGTCGGGATCGAGCTGCTCCATGTTGAACACGCCGGCGGCCTTCCACTTGCCGGTCACCATCATCGCCGCGCCGGTCACCGCCGGCACGCCGGTGGTGTACGACACCGCCTGGGCGTGGACCTCCTGGTAGGTCTCGGCGTGGTCGCAGATGTTGTAGATGAAGTAGCGCTTGCGCTGGCCGTGCTTGACGCCCTCGCACAGGCAGCCGATCGACGTCTTGCCGGTGTAGTTCGCGGCGAGCGACGCCGGATCCGGCAGCAGCGCGCGCAGCAGCTTGATCGGGACGATCTTGTGGCCGTCGAGCTCGACCTCGTCGATCCGGGTCATGCCGACGTTCTGCAGGACTTCCAGGTGCTTGAGGTACGACTCGCCGAACGTCATCCAGAACCGGATCCGGCGCAGGCCCTTGAGGTGCTTGGCCAGCGACTCGAGCTCTTCGTGATACAGCAGGAAGCTGTTGCGCTCGCCGACGCCGGGGTAGTCGAAGACCTTGGACACGCTGAGCGGCGCGGTGTCCTTCCATGCGCCGTCTTCCCAGTACCGGCCGCGCGCGGTGATCTCGCGGATGTTGATCTCGGGGTTGAAGTTGGTCGCGAACGGCTTGCCGTGCGAGCCGCCGTTGCAGTCGACGATGTCGACGTAGTGGATCTCGTCGAGCAGGTGCTTCTGGATGTGGGCGCAGAACACGTTGGTCATGCCCGGATCGAAGCCCGAGCCGAGCACCGCCATGCGGCCGGCCTTGGCGAACCGATCCTGGTACGCCCACTGCCACTTGTATTCGAACTTCGCGACGTCGGGCGGCTCGTAGTTCGCGGTGTCGAGGTAGTCGACGCCGGCGGCGAGGCACGCGTCCATGATGTGGAGATCCTGGTACGGCAGCGCCACGTTGATCACCACGGCCGGGCGCTCGGCCTCGAGCAGCCTGGTGGTCGCGGCGACGTCGTCGGCGTCGATCTGCACGGTGCGGATCGTGCGGCCGTGCATTGCTTCGATCTCGGCGGCCAGCTTGTCGCACGAGGCGATCCGGCGGCTCGCGAGCACGACCTCGCTGAACGTGTGGCGATCCATCGCGCACTTGTGCGCGACAACTCCGCCGACGCCGCCCGCCCCGATGATGAGGACCTTCGACATGGGGGCGCACGCTAGCACACGCCCGGTCGGCGCTTCATTCGTGAAGGTGGTTATCGGCGCGGTCGTCGTCCGGCGGCGCGAGGTCGCGGCGCAGCGACTTGGTGACGCGCTTCTCGAGCTTTTTCGGCTTCTGGTGGAACGCGTCGCGCGCGGTCTTGCGGGCGGCCTTCATCAGCTCGTCGAGCTGGACGTCGATCGTGTCGCGCAGGTGCTCGATCGCCTCGGCGGCGATGCCCTGGCCGTAGGTCGTGACGAACTCGCGCAGCATGATCAGATCGACCGCGGGGCCGAGCGCCTCGGTGACCCCGGACAGCTCGCTGTGGATCGCCGCGATCCGCGGGCCGGCGTGGCGCGACACCAGATCGAGCTGGTAGACCAGCTCCTTGCTGCGCCGGCGCCAGGTGTGGAACCACGACTTCGAGCGCTTGGCCGCGCCGATCGCGTGCCGCGCCTCGCCGTAGGTCGTCGCGAGCCCATCGGCCACCGTGTCCCAGTCGAGCTCGCGGGGCAGCGCGGCCTGGATCGCCTCGGCCTGCGCGGCGGCGCGGGCGGCGCTCTCGGCGAGCAGCTGCTTGATCTCGGCGACCGCCGGCAGCGCCTCGGCGGCGTTGCCGAGCACGCGGTTCGCGGTGGCCCGATCGGCGTCGTCGAGCGTCAGCTGCGCGAACGTCTCGGGCGCCACCGCGTGGTCGCGCACCGTCGACAGCGCGCGCCGCGCCTCCTGCAGCGCGGTCTTGAGCGCCCGGCGCTCGCCCTTGGGCAGCGCGCCGCCGATCAACCCGAGCACGGCGCGCGCCCGGCGCAGCGCCTTGCGCGACTCGTGGACCGCCGCTGGTGCGCCGCGGTCCACCGCCGCGACTGCGTCGCGCGCGTCGTGCGCCGCCGCCTCGAACGCCCGGACCAGCGCGTCGCGTAGCGCGACCGCGTCGTCGATCGCCGAGCTCTTGGTGCCGAGCGGGCCCAGCTTGTCGTGCTCGGGGTACGGAAGCGCGGACGTGGGCTGCTCATTCGGAGGAGACATCGCTCGGGACCATACAATGTCACTTCCGGATTGCCGCGCTGCCATCGGCAATTCGTCGAGATCTATCCAAGTTGTCACCGAGCGCGGCGCGCTATGGTGGCGGCGATGGCGCACCCGATCTTGTTCGACCCCGTCGACAGCCCGTACCTGGCGCCGTTCGATGACTCGTTCAAGCTCCGTAAATTCCGCGCGGATCCCGACGCCAACCCGGGCAAGGACGCCAACACCGAGGCGCTCGGCGAGGCGGTCGGCAAGCTATCGAAGCTCCAGGAGCGGCTGTACGCCCACCATCGTTACAGCGTGCTGTTGATCTTCCAGGCGATGGACGCCGCCGGCAAGGACGGCACGATCCGCGCCGTGATGACCGGCATCAACCCGCAGGGCTGCCAGGTCTATGCGTTCAAGCCGCCGAACGCCGAGGAGCTCGATCACGACTTCCTGTGGCGCTCGCAGCGCGACCTGCCGGAGCGCGGCCGGATCGGGATCTGGAATCGCAGCCACTACGAGGAGGTCCTGGTCGTGCGAGTCAACCCGGCGTACCTCGACGGCGAGAAGCTGCCGCGCCGGCCCGCCAAGCTCGACGATCTATGGATCGAGCGCTACGAGTCGATCGTCGCGGCCGAGAAGCACTGGGCGCGCAACGGCTGCGTCGTGCTCAAGTTCTTCCTGAACGTGTCGCAGAACGAGCAGCACAAGCGGTTCCTCGAGCGCGTCACCGACCCCGAGCACTTCTGGAAGTTCAACTCCGCCGACATGGCCGAGAGCAAGAAGTGGGACCAGTACATGGAGGCGTACCAGGATGCGATCTCGGCGACGAGCAAGCCGTGGGCGCCGTGGTACGTGATCCCGGCCGATTCGAAGCACTACATGCGCCGCGCGGTCGCCGAGATCATCGTCGGGACGCTGAAGCAGCTGGACGTGGAGTACCCGAAGCTGTCGGAGCGCGAACTCGCCGAGCTGGCGCGGGTGAAGCAGGAGCTGGAGGCGGAGTAGCCCGCCGGGCCGACGCGAGCGCCGGCGCCGGGGCGGGCGAGGCGACGGTGGTTACGACGCCTTGAACGTCCGCGGGAACACGATCGCCGCGCCGTACGGATAGTCGACCGGTGCGAAGTCACCGGTGACGGCATGCGGGTGACCCTTGTAGGACCGGATCTCGAAGACGTAGTCGGCGCCGGCCTGCAGCAGGGTGCCGTCGATCAGGACCGACGGCGCGGAGTTGTCCGCCGGTGTCGGCACCGTGTAGATCCGCTCGATGGTCAAGCTACCGCTCACGATCTTGTGGAGGATGACATCGTAGTAATCGCCGCGCAGGTTCGCGGCGACCTCCGGGGTGAACGCCAGCGTGAACGTGCCGCTCGCCGGACCGACGTCTACTTGCTCTGCCGTGCCATCGAGTGGAATCGTGCCCTTGGTCGGCGTGGTCAACGTGATCGCCGTGGGAATCGGCGCCGGAAACGCCATCGTGAAGGTGCCACCGATCGAAGTGAGCACTGTTTCCATGCCGGAGGCCAGGGTGGCACCGAGCGCCATGCGGCTATCGACCAGCTGGACGTGCAGGATCTGCGGGAACTGGTCGAGGCTGGCCGGCTGTGCTGTTGTCGGAAGTGGATTCGTGTCGTAGGGGCACTGCAGCAGCGT
>DATBBB010000309.1:0-18411 GCA_036271215.1 Kofleriaceae bacterium
CGATGGCACGACAACCGCCACGGTTCTCGCCCAGGCGATCTACCGCGAAGGCGCCAAGATCGTCGCGGCCGGTCACAACCCGATGGAGCTCAAGCGCGGCATCGACACCGCCGTCGCCGCGATCATCGAGTCGCTGAAGAAGCTCTCCACGCCCACCAAGGGCAAGGAAGACATCGCGCAGGTCGGCACGATCTCCGCCAACGGCGACACCGAGATCGGCAACATGATCGCCGAGGCGATGAAGAAGGTCGGCAAGGAGGGCGTGATCACGGTCGAGGAGGCCAAGACCATGCACTCCGAGCTCGACGTGGTCGAGGGCATGCAGTTCGACCGCGGCTACCTCTCGGCGTACTTCGTGACCGATTCGGAGCGCATGGAGGTCGTGCTCAACGACCCCTACATCCTGATCCACGAGAAGAAGATCTCGAACATGAAGGACCTCCTGCCGGTGCTCGAGCAGGTGGCCAAGCAGGGCAAGCCCCTGATGATCATCGCCGAGGACGTCGATGGCGAGGCGCTCGCCACGCTCGTCGTCAACAAGCTGCGCGGCACGCTGCAGGTCGCGGCGGTCAAGGCGCCGGGCTTCGGCGACCGCCGCAAGGCGATGCTGCAGGACATCGCGGCCCTGACCGGCGGCGAGGCGATCACCGATGACCTCGGGCTCAAGCTCGAGGGCGTGGCGCTGACCGACCTCGGCCGCGCCAAGCGGATCTCGATCGACAAGGACAACACCACGATCATCGAGGGCGCGGGCAAGAAGGACGCGATCGAGGGCCGGGTCAAGACGATCCGCCGCGAGATCGAGGACACGACCTCGGACTACGACCGCGAGAAGCTGCAGGAGCGGCTCGCCAAGCTGGTCGGCGGCGTCGCGGTGATCCGCGTCGGCGCGGCGACCGAGGTCGAGATGAAGGAGAAGAAGGCGCGCGTCGAGGACGCGATGTACGCGACCCGCGCGGCCGTCGAAGAGGGCATCGTCCCCGGCGGCGGCGTGGCGCTGGTCCGCGCGATCTCGGCGCTCGACAAGCTGACGTTCGATGACGACCGCCGCTACGGCGTCAACATCCTGCGCCGCGCGCTCGAGGAGCCGCTGCGTCAGATCGCCGGCAACGCGGGCACCGACGGCTCGATCGTCGTCAACAAGGTCAAGGAGGGCAAGGACGGCTTCGGGTTCGACGCCGCCAAGCTCGAGTACACCGACCTCGTGAAGGCCGGCGTGATCGACCCCGCGAAGGTCGTGCGCACCGCGATCCAGAACGCGGCGTCGGTGTCGGGCCTGATGCTGACCACCGAGACCCTGATCGCCGAGAAGCCCAAGAAGGAAGACAAGGCAGCGGGCGGCGGTCACGCCGGCCACGGCCACGACTTCGAAGACTGAAAAACGGTTCGCCCGAAAAGGCGACCCAAGCGATCCGATCGATCGGATGGCGCGCGGCGCCTGCAGAAATGCGGGCGCCGCGTTGCTTTTTCGGACATGCGACACCGACGGAGACATGCAGTGTCGCAACTGGGTAAACGTGCGCCGCACGACATGCTTGCGGACACACGCGCTGTCGCGATGCCGACAGTGTCGACAATGCATGCGCCAGACGGCGCTGTAACTGCGTGGCTGGACCTTCCGGGTACCTGCCTGAAAGGGCATGTTCGTTGCTTGGCCGGGAGCCCCGAGGATCGATGACTCACACGCGCGGATCCGTGGCTCAGTGGTTTCGTTGGTTGCACGTCTCTGCGCTGATCGTGGCAGGGACCGGCAGCGTCGCGTGGGCGCAGTCGCCGTCGCCGTCGCCTCCTCCGGCCACGCCGCCCCAGCCCGTGGCCCCAACCACACCGCCCCGACCCGCGGCCCCACCGGCCGCACCCGCCACGCCCGCGGATCCCGCGCCGCTACCGGTGCTGCCGGCCGAGCTCCCGGTCATCCAGGTCACGGGACGGGTGACCGACGTGCTCGGCAAGCCGGTCGCCGGCGCCACTGTCAGCGTCGAGAGCGACGCCGGCAGTGGCACCGCGAGCGCCGAGGGCAAGCCCGCCGAGGCCAAGACCGCCACGGTCAAGACCGACCGCAACGGGAGCTTCACGATCCGGGTGAAGATCGGCGCGACCCTGGTGATCGAGCGCGAGGGCTTCGACCCCGGGCTCGCCAACGTCACCGCGGCGACGCTCGACGACGTCGTGATGGTCAAGGCCGGCACCAACGCCGAGACGATCGAGATCCGCGGCGAGGCTCCCGCGGCGGCGCCCGGCGCCGAGGTCCTCGATCGCGAGGAGCTGCAGCGGATCCCCGGCACCGGCAACGACGTCGTGCGCGCGCTGACCGCGATGCCGGGCGTCGTCAACTTCCAGCTCCCGCTCGGCTACTCCGGCGTCGTGATCCGGGGCAGCTCGCCACAGGACTCCAAGGTCCTGGTCGACGACTTCGAGATCCCGGTGCTGTTCCACAACATCGGGTTCCGCGCGATCATCCCCGCCGAGTCGGTCCAGTCACTCGACTACATCCCCGGCGGGTTCGGCGTCGAGTACGGCCGCGCGTCGTCGGGCATCGTCGCGCTGACCACGCGACCCGGCAGCGACAAGCGCACCGAGCAGGGCGAGATCTCGTTCATCGACGGCGGCCTGCTCGCGCAGGGCAAGATCGATGACAAGACCCGGTACATGATCGGGTTCCGGCGCTCGACGATCGATCTGATCCTGCCGTCGATCTTGCCGTCGGACATCGACCTGTCGCTGACCACCGTGCCGAGCTACTATGACGGCCAGCTCCGCATCGACCACGAGCTCTCCGACAAGTGGCGGATGTACCTGTCGGCGATCGGCACCAACGACGTGTTCGAGATCGAGGCGACCAAGGAAGACTCGCCCGAAGAGGCCAAGGCCAAGCGGTTCTACAACAACACGCGGTTCATCCGCACCACCGTGGGCGCGCAGTACCACGACGGGCCGTGGTCGGCGTCGCTCGCGCTGTCGGCGATCGCCCAGCAGTTCATCTTCGAGGCCGGGCTGATCCAGGAGATCCACGTCGAGCAGCCGGCGGTCACGCCGCGGGTCGAGGTCACCCGCACGTTCGACGATCTCGCCGGGCTGACCAAGGTCGCGTGGCGGATCGGCGGCGAGGCCCAGGTCGGCCGCGCGTCGCTCGATCTGGCGCTGCCGGTCGAGCAGCGCGAGGGCGAGCCCCCCAAGTCGTTCGATCCGAAAGACGTCTCGACCCGGTTCAACGGCTCGTTCTGGGTCCCCGACTTCGCCGGCTGGACGTCGATCGGCGCCAACCTCGATCCGCGGATCCGCGCGACCCTGGGCCTGCGCAGCGACATCTTCGCACGCAACAACGAGGCCGACCTCGAGCCCCGCGGCGAGCTCCAGGTCAAGCTGCCGGCGTCGCTGACCGCGCGGTTCTCGGTGGGCGCCTATCGCCGGCCGCCCGAGTACCAGACCGAGCTGCTGCACACCGACATCGGCTCAGAGCATTCACTACAGACGATCGCCGGCCTGCAGTACGAGCCGCGCGAGGGCGTCCGGGTCCAGACCTCGGCGTACTACACCGATCGGTCACACTTGATCACGACCAACATGGACGGCTCGCTCGGCAACAACGGTCGCGGCAAGACGCTCGGCGCCGAGCTGCTCGCGACCTATCGCGGCGGCCCGTGGTTCGGCTGGCTCAGCTACTCGTACTCGCACTCGACGCGGATCGATCAGCCCGGCGATCCGGAGCGGCTGTTCGACTTCGATCAGCCGCACAGCCTCAACGCCGCGCTGAGCTGGAAGAAGGGCCACTGGCAGCTCGGCGGCCGGTTCCAGCTCTACTCGGGCCTGCCCTACACGCCGCCGACCGGCGCGGTGTTCGACAGCGATCGCAACATCTACAATCCGACGTACGGCCCGGTGAACTCGGCGCGCGCCCCGATGCACAACCAGCTCGATATCCGCGTCGACTATATCTGGCACTCCGGGCCGGTGGAGATGACGGTGTTCGCCGACATCCAGAACGTGTACCTGAACGAGTCGGTCGCCGGGTACTTCTACAGCTACGACTACTCCCAGACCGCGGAGTTCAAGTCGATCCCGATCATCCCGTCGCTCGGCCTGCGAGGTGTGCTGTGAACCTGGCGATCGTTCGATGTGCCGCGCTGGTGATCGCCGCCGCCGCGATGGCGTGCGCCGGCGACCTCGATCCGAAATGGCAGCTCGACCACACCCGGATCATCGCGGTGCGCGCCACGCCGCCCGGCATCGCGTCGGGGCAGAGCTCGACGATCGACGCCCTGCTCGGCACCAAGGGCGCGCCGACCAGCGTCGCCCCGCCCCAGCTGGCGGAGGTGGTCTCGCCCATGAGCCTGGCCGACGCGCTGACGTCCAGCGGCGGAACGTGGACGGTCACCGCGCCGAGCGAGGACCGCCTGGCGGCGGCGCGGACCGAGCTGATGCTGGCCGCGGATGCGCCGGTGCCGCTCGAGCTCGGCGTGTCGTATGACGATCAGGCCCTGATCGCGACCAAGGTGGTATTCCTGGGTGCGCCGGCCGACAATCCGATGCTGATCAACGTGATGATCGGCGGCCAGCCGGCGCCTCCGAGCGGTTCGCAGATCACGATCGACAAGACCGCCAAGACGCTGGTATCGATCGACGCCGATAACACGGTGTTCGACGTCGAGTGGGTGACGTCGTGCGGCACGATGCACGACTTCGATCTGCCGAACGCGTATCTCAAGGTCGAGTCCGATGATCCGACGTCGGGCGAGTTCGGCGTGGTGCTGCGCGATCCGATGGGCGGCGTGGCGTGGCAGATCTGGCCGATCCAGGCCCAGTAAGCGTGACTGCATGACTGGCGCGTTGCGAAGACCTCGCAGCTGATCTGTGATCGCGTCGCGAAGACCTCGCAGATGATTTCGGCTCGCGCCGCGCCGGTTGCATGGCACTCTCGCTGCCGGGTTTGCGTCGCGTCGTTGTCGCCATAATGCTCGCGGCTCGGGTGGCCGCGGCGGAGCCGGCTGTGCCGCGCGATCCGCCGGGCGCCGCGGCTGCGTCGGGGGCCGCGGCTGCGTCGGTCTCCGGCTCGTCGGGTGGACTGTGGATCTCCGACGCCGAGCTCGCCGCGGCGGCCGAGGCGGATGCGGCGGATGCCGAGACGATCGAGATCCACGACACGGCCCCGGACACCGCCGCGGTCCCTGCCCCACAGGGCGCGGCGAGCCTGTCGCGCGCCGATCTCGAGCGCCTGCCCGGCGCCGGCAACGACGCGATCCGCGCGCTCGATGCGATGCCCGGCGTGGTCAGCTACCCGCTGCCGCTCGGCGATGCCGGCGTCGCGATCCGCGGCGGCTCGCCCCAGGATTCGAAGATCCTCGTCGACGGCTTCGAGATCCCGGTGCTGTATCACGACATCGGGTTTCGCTCGATCATCCCCGCCGAGGCGATCGACAAGATCGATTACATCCCCGGCGGGTTCGACGTCGCGTTCGGCCGCGCGACCTCGGGGATCGTCGATCTGACCACGCGCGCCGGCGGCGATGACCACCAGCAGAGCGACGTGTCGTCGACCGACGCCGGGGCGCTGATCCAGGGCCGGATCCCGCACGGCAGCTACCTGATCGCGTTCCGCCGCTCGGTGATCGACCAGCTGCTGCCGGCGGTGATGCCCGCCGACCTCGATCTGTCGCTGACCACCGTGCCGCGCTACTACGACGAGCAACTCCGGCTCGATTACGCACCGTCGAGCAAGTGGGCGCTGACCCTGTCGAGCCTGGGCTCCGACGACGTGCTCGCGCTGTACACCAGCAGCACTGCCAGCCCGACGACCCGGCTCTACGATCGCACGCGGTTCATCCGGCTCACCGCGGCCGCGCACTACCATGATGGGCCGTGGCGCGCCGAGCTCGCGGTCTCGGGGATCGACCAGCAGACGGTGTACGAGCGCGGGGTCGCGCAGCACCTGACGATCACCTCGCCCGGGGTCAACGCGCGCGCCGAGCTCAGCCGCGCGCTCGGCGCGGTGGCCGGGCTGCGCGACGTGGTGTGGCGGCTCGGCACCGAGGCCGCGGTCTCGCACAGCGACATCGCGCTCGCGCTGCCCCAGGATCACCGCGAGGGCCAGCCGCCGCAGACCGACGATCCGATGGATACCTCCGAGCGGTTCACCGGCGGCGTGTGGACGCCCGACGCCGCGGCGTGGACCGCGGTCGCCGCGAACCTCGATCCGCGGATCCGGCTGACCGCGGGCCTGCGGGTCGACGACTTCGAGCGCGTGCACGACACCGCGATCGAGCCGCGCGGCGAGCTGGCGGTCGTGCTCGCGCCCGAGCTCACGGCGCGGCTGTCGGCCGGCGCCTATACCCGGCCGCCGGAGTACCAGACCGAGCTGCTCACCCCGACGCTCGCGCCCGAGCACGCGACCCAGCTGGTCAGCGGCCTGGCGTTCGCGCCGCGCGACGGCGTGCAGCTCCAGGGCTCGCTCTACTACACCGATCGCTCGCAGCTGATCACCCAGGTCGGCGATCAGCTCGGCAACACCGGGCGCGGCACGACCTACGGCGCCGAGCTGTTCGCGACCCTGCACGACGGCCCGTGGTTCGGCTGGGTGTCGTACGCCTACTCGCACTCGACGCGGGTCGACATGCCGGGCGGCCCGTCGCGGCTGTTCGACTACGACCAGCCGCACAACCTCAACGTCGCCGCGAGCTACACGTGGGGCCGGTTCCAGCTCGGCGGCCGGTTCCGGCTGTACTCGGGGCTGCCGGAGACGCCGGTCACGGGCTCGGTGTTCAACAGCGACACGAACCTGTATGTGCCGATCTACGGCCCGGTGAACTCCGAGCGCGCGCCGATCCACCACGAGCTCGACCTGCGGCTCGATCGCCACTGGACGTGGGGACCGGTCAAGATGACCTACTTCCTCGACGTCCAGAATGTCTATCTGAACCAGAGCGCGGTCGGCTACCTCTACAGCTTCGATTACCAGCAGCGCAGCGCGTACCGCGGACTGCCGATCTTGCCGACGGCCGGGCTGCGCGGCGAGCTGTGACGCCCCGGCGCCCCGGGCGACCGCTGCCTGGGCTGTGCCCGGGCCTCTGCCTGGGCCTCTGCCTGGGCCTCTGGCCCCGGCCTGACGTCCGAAAATTTGCGGACCGCCCGCCGCGCGTTCGACAATTTCGTCATGTCCCGATGGCTGATCGGCTGGTTGGTCGTGCTCGCGGCCTGTACGCAGACCGTGGCCGACGACGCGCTGAGCACGTGCACGCCGCTGTGCGCATGCAGTGACGTCCCGCTGCCCGACGAGCAGCACGACTGCGTCGCGAGCTGTACGTCGCAGTTCGAGGCCCACCCGCTGGGCGATGCCTGCGTCGCGTGCGTGGTCGGTCACGCCACGCGGTGCCCCAGCCTCGCCGACGACTGCACGACGGTCTGCACCCAGACCACGCCGTTCTTGTCCTTGCTCCACCCCGGCCAGCCATGACGTCCGATCACCGGCCGGCGCCGACAGACGCACTCGAGCCTCGAGGAACCCGCATGACAACCTATCTTTTCCGTCCGGCTACCGCGCGCACCGTCGGTCGTGCGCTTTCCGGGGCGCTGGTCCTGCCACGTGCCTGGGCACTGGTCCTGGCTCCCGTCGCAGCCGCGCTGCTGGCGCTGCCCGGCGTCGCGGCCGCGCAGCCCGGATCATCTCCGGTGTCCACTGCCCCGGCCGCGCCGATCGGCCCTGCCCCGGCGCCGCCGACCGCGCCGCCCCCGGCACCGCCCCCGGTCGTCGTCGCCGCGCCGGGCGAGCCCCGCCCCGAGACCGGCCGGCCGACCGAGCTCGCGTTCGGCATCGGCGTGGGCTACGCGCTGCCGACCTCGCTCGAGACCCCGAACACCACCAGCGTGCGGGTCCGGCTGCCCAGCGGCCTGACCTTCGAGCCCCAGCTCGTGTTCGCGACGACGTCAGACAACATGGGCACGACCAACACCCACCAGAACGAATTCACCCTCGGCTCGCTGGTGCGCTATCCGCTGCGCGTCCACCGCAAGGTCGACCTCGAGCTGATCGGCAACGTCGCGCTATCGAGCCACACCACCGATCCCGACGGCGACAACAACAACACGACGACCACGACGATCAACCTCGGCTACGGCGGCGCCCTGTCCTACTGGTTCTCCCCGCACTGGAACCTCAGCCTCACCGCGACCAACCCACTGCTGTCGTACAACCGCAACAACCAGGAGACCGGAGTCAACACCACGGTCACCGACAAGACCACGACGCTGGGCGTGATCTGGGACCCTCAGGTCACCGTCATGATCCACCTCTACGATTGATCACGCGCGCTCCGTCTTCCTCGCCCGCGAGGCGCGGCGATCGGCGGCGCGGCGCGACCGGAGCCGCCGGCGAGGCCGGCGAGGCCGGATGACTCGACGCGGCGTTCGCGATCGGCCCTGCCAGCGGAGCAAGATCTCCATGAGTCGCGCAATCGAAGTCAAGACAGCAACGAGCGTATGCATGTGTCTCGAGTCGCACGGCGATGCCTCGGCACGAGTCCCCGCTCTATGATCACACTTGGTGCAATCGACACGACGACTCTGCGCAGCGTGGGACCACCGATCCGCCAATGATAGGTTGGCTCCACAGATGCGAGTGGCGAAGGCAACGCAGAAGGCACTCGATGAGCTGGACTGGCCGTGTGCGGCGAGCGAGATCTCCAGCCGGTTCATGCAGAAGGTCCGTGCCGCGCTCGGCGCGTTGCCGGGGCTGTGTTTCGATTCGGTCGAGCGCGTGGCCACGGCGCTGGCCACGAACAACCACAAGGCCGAGATCCCGACAGGCTATGGCGCCGCGTGCGTCCGGCACTTCAGCAAGCGCAACGGGCAGCTCGAGACCGTGCTGCGCGGCTCGGTGGAGAGCCGGTTTGCGCTGATCGAAGTCTCGTCGCTGGCGAGCATCGCCGGGCAGTGGGGAGCTTCCCCACCTCGGGTGACATCGGCGAGCCACAAGGAGTGCCTGAGCCAGGTCGCGCGGCTGCCGTGCGCCCACGCCGGCGAATCGGAGCGCTGGCGTGCGGTGATCCAGTTTCTGCGCGATCGCGAGGACGCCGGGCCGGGCTTCCTGCGCAATATCGCGTGCGCGCTGGTGTGGTGTGGCTATTTCTCACCGGTGGAGCGCGAGAGCGGGGTGTCGTCCGCGGCGAGCGATGCCTGGATCGCACAGCACTTCTTCGGCATCCCGCGTGCGTCGTTCGTGCGGAGTCGGATCGAGGTCCTGCACTGGCTCCCGCAGCTCCGAGAGATCATGGTCCAATCGAGCACCGGAGGAGCCCCGTGAGCCAACCCTTGCTGGACGCCATGGTCATCCTCGCCGAGTGCTGTGCCCGGTGCGCCGAGGTGCCGAGCCCCCGGGAGGCCGAGGCGCTCGCGCACCGGCTCGCCCGCGAGTGCCACCTCGCCGCCGGGGACGCGGCTGCGCTGGTCGCCGCCGCGCGGCACTATGCACAGACCGTGGGCCCCGAGCTGCTCGTCGAGGAGTCGCGGGCCCAGCAGGCGATGATGATCGAGTCGCTGCTCGACATGCGCGTGCGGCCGGTCGCGCCGGACGTGTCGCGCCGCCTGCTGCCGCCCCAGTGGCGCGACCCCGAGCTGCCGCGCCCGCGCCACGCCGCGCGCGGTGAGCGGACCGCCGCGCGGTTCAAGAAGCACCGCATCCTGTTCCTGGCGGCCAATGTCTACGAGGTCGATCCGATCGCGTTCTGCGAGGAGTATGCGGCGATTCACACCCAGCTCCGCGCGACGCCGCGCGACGTCGAGTTCGAGATCGCACCGTTCATCGGATTTCAGCTCGAGGCGCTCCAGCATCACCTGCTCGCGTATGACCCGGAGGTGATCCACGTCAGTGGCCGGAGCGGCGTGGACAGCAGCCTGGTGTTCGAAGATGCGCGGCGCCGGCCGGCGCCGATCTCGGCGCGCGCGCTGGTGGCGCTGATCCGCGACGTCGCGCCCAACGTCCGGCTGATCGTGCTCAGCGGCTGCTACCGCCACGTCGAGGCCGACCGGCTGCGCGCCGAGATCGAATGTGTGGTGGGCATGGACGGCGCCGTGACCGACGCCGACGCGCGCGGGTTCCTGTGCGAGCTGTACGGCGGGCTCGGCGAGGGCCTGTCCGTGGGCGAGGCGATGGCGCACGGCATGGCGGCGATGGCGCTCACCGGCCGCCCTGCCCCGGCCGGTCCGCACTACCTGACCAGGGATGACGTGGACGTCGATCAGATCAGCTTCCGGCCGACCGAGGGCACGCCCGGCGCCTTCCACATGATGCGATAGCCGACGCGACGACGTTCGGCCGTCCGGCGTCCTCGTGCGAGCCCCTGTGGCTTGTGGCCGACGGCGCGAGAGACCCGACGGCGCCAGGTGCTCACTGGACGTGAAGCATCGCGACCTGCTGGGCGTGACCGCCGGCCGCCTGGGCGGCCTCGACGTCGAGGTTCAGGCCCGCGAAGCCCGGCGGCAGCGCGGCGCCCGTGAACAGCACGGCGCGCACGTCGCCCGACGACTGCAGCGCGAGCTCGAGGTGAAACCGCCGGAGCTCGCCGTCGCGCTCGACGGTGCAGCCCGCGGTCTCGGTGCAGCGCGCCAGCGGCTCGCCGGTATCGCCATACACCCGCAGCTCGGCCCGCTGGCCGATCGCCACGTGGATGACCAGCGTGTCGCCGATGCTGGTGCTATCGGGGCCGCTGCGATGCGGCCGATCCCCCCGACGGACTTCGGTGGTCACCACCGGCTCCGTCACGGCGACCGTGGCGCTCCCGCCCCCGATCCCGCCCGCGCGCCGCGGGATCCCGAGGTTCCACACGACGACCACGATGGCGAGCGCGGCCATGCTGCCGGCGAGCGCGAACCACTGCCAGGCCGGCCACCGCCGGCGCGCCGGGCGGACGGCGACCGGTGGCAGGTCCGGTACCGGGAGCACCGCTTCGGAGCCCGCCGGCGCGTCGAATGCGGCCAGGATCCGCTGCTTCCAGCCCGGCGGCGGCGTCGCTCCGGGGAGCGCTGCGAACAACCCGACCAGCGCGTCGTACCGGGCCTGCTCGCGCGCGGGGACGTGCGAGACGTCCTCGCCGCGCTCGCGCATGGCCAGCCACCGAGCGTCATCGGGCTCACGCATCGCCCCACCCCTTGCCTTCGAGGCAGCGCCGGAGCACCGGCAGCGCCCGCGACACGCGCGCCTGCAGCGTGTTGATGCTCGCGCCGAGCCGCGCCGACATCTCGCCGTACGCCTTGCCGTGCTGGAACCGCAGGAGCACCGTCAGGCGCACGTCGTCGGACAGGTGCTGCAGGCAGTCGTCCAGCGCCGCCATGATGCGCGTGCGCTCGAGCTGATCGGTGGGCGTGGCGCCGGGATCCGCGAAGCCGATCACCGCCTGCTCGTCGGCCGTGACCCGCTGCGCGTGCCGGCGCTGCGCCTTGAGCGCGTCCAGGCAGCGGTGGCTGGCGATGCCGATCAGCCACGCGACCAGCGAGGACTGGCCCGAGAACCGGTCGACGCCGCGGCACGCATCGAGGAACACCCGCTGGAGCACGTCCTCGGCGAGCGAGCGGTCGCGCACGATCCGGACGCAGAACCCGTACACCGCCTCGCCGTGCGCGTCCATCAGCGCGCCGAGCGCGGCCTTGCGATCGCCGCGGGCGAGCAACGCCTCGATCTCGGCGTCCGCGGCGTCCCGGCGGCGCACCTCGAGATCACCTGGCGCCGGCGGCGACCATCCGGTCATCACCGTCATCTGACCAGCACCCGGCCTCGCGTGCGAGCGGTGGTGCACTTGATACGTGAGCTCTCGCGTCATCGTGGCCTCAGCTACACAGACGACCGAGGCGCGCGGTTCCTGACACGCCGGCGCGCCGCGCGCGGGTGAGGACGCTCGAACGATACGCGCTGCACCCCTGCAAAGCAGCGTCTCACCTCCGGTCCGGCCTTTCCTGCGACACAGGCAGGCGGCGCGGCGCCGGAGGGCGTACGGATCCCGGGTGCCGATCAATCGCGCGCGGGCGCGAGCGTCATGACGACCGGCGTCGGCCGGGGCTCCGGCAGCGCGCCCACCATCAGGAAGCTCTGATAGCGAGTCGGGAAGTCCGGCACCTGCGAGAGCTTGGACACCGGCGGTGGCTGCGGCCACGGATCCTTGCCATTGGCATACACCGTGGTGACGGCGCCCGAGCTCGGATTCGAGATCTTGACCGGGCTCCCCGTGACGAACCCGACCATCGTGCCCGGCGCGATCACGAGGTCCCACCCGCCGGACGCGTGCGTGGCGCCCGGGTTCTGTTCCGGCGCCGTGGGCGGGGTCGTGGTGAGCAATTCGCAGCACTCGACCGCATCCTCGGTCTCGAGGTGCAAAGTTACCGTGGTGTCCTCCGACGTATTCACGAACGCAACGCGTAGCAATCCAGACATGGCTTGTTCTCCTTGTGGTCCATTGGTGAGGTGATCGTGGTTCCAAAGCTCGCCAGGGTGTGGCTCGCGGCGGTGCTCGTCGTCCAGGCGGCCGCGTGCCGGGCACCGCGCTCCGACTGCGTGCAGCACCGCGCCGCGCACGCCTGGATCCCCGCGCTGGTCTCGTGCGTGGCCGAGCTCGGCCAGACGCGAGATCCGGCGCGCGCGCTCGACGCCGCGACGGCCGCGTCCTACCTGCAGCGCCCGCGCGACGCGCTGCGGCTCGCCGCCGGCGCGACGTCCCCCGACGCCCACTACCTGATCGGCGCGGCGCAGTTCGCGCTCGGCGAGCTCGCCCCGGCGGCGAGCCACCTCGAGGTCGCGGCGACGCTGCACGCGCTCGCCGGGGATGCGCACGCGGAGGCGCGCGACCGCCAGCAGCTGGCCGGCGTCGCGTTCCAGCGCGGCGACTATCGCGACGCGCTCGCCGCCGAGGAGCTGGCGCGCGCCGCGGCGCTGCGCGATCACGACGACCGGATGGTGGTCCTGCTCGACGTGGCGCGCGCCGACATCCTGCGGAGGCTCGGAGACTTTCGCGGCGCCGAGCGCGCGATCGATCAGGCGCTCGCCGCGGCGCGCGCACCCGCCGATCGCGTGGCCGCGTTGCTCAAGCGCGGCATGCTCTACCTCGACGAGGGCAACCCGCCGCTCGCGCGCGAGCCGTTCACCCGCGCGCTCGACGAGGCCCGCGCCGCGGCGCTGCCGGACGGCGAGCTGATCGAGGCGCTGCACGAGAACCTGTCGTACGTCGAGCGCAAGGCGCGGGCGTTCCCGCGTGCGCTCGACGAGATGGAGCGGGCCCGGCAGGCCGGCGCCGGGGAGCCGGCGTATCGCCTCAACCGCGGGCTCGTGCGCGCCGACATGGGCGAGCTGGCGTCCGCCGCCGAGGACCTCGCGGCTGCCGAGGCCGCGCCGCTCGACGGCGAGGGGGCGTGGTGGGTCCCGCTGCAGCGCGCCCGGGTCGCCGCCCGGCAGCACGACGCGGCGACCGCGATCGCCGAGGATCGCCGTGCGATCGCACAGGTGACTGCGCTCGCGGCGCGCGCGGGCTGGCTCGCGCCCACGATGATCGCGCATCGCCGCGAGCCGCACCTCCACCTCATCGGCTTGCTCGCGCACGACCAACGCTGGACCGACATCCTCGACGTGGTCGCCACGCTGGACGGCCAGGCGCTGCTCGACTCGAGCGAGCCCGCGTCCGACCTGGCCCCGCCGCACGACGGCAGCCTGCCCGGACGGGCGCGGCCCGCACCCCCGCCGGGCGCCGCGGCCCGCGTGCTGGACGCCTGGCGCGGCCGGCGGCTCGTGATCGTGGTCCCGGGCGGCGATCGGGTGTGGCGGCTCGATGTGCACGATGGCGAGATCGCGGGCAGCGACGCCGGCGACGCCGCCGCGCTGGCCGAGCTGGCACACACGCTCGAGCGCACGCCCGGCGATGCCGGGACCGGCCGCGCGCTCGGCGCCGCGCTGCTCGGGCCGCGGCTGCCGCCCGGGGCGCGGATCGCGCTGCTCGCCATCGGTCCGCTGGCACGGGCTCCGCTCGCCGCCTTGCAGACGGCCGACGGACCGGCGATCGCGCGCTACCAGCTGGTGCGCGCGCCGGGGGTCTTGCCACGCACGCCGGCCCGGCGGGCCGACGCGGCGTCGATCGTGATCGGCGATCCGACGGGCGACCTGCCCGCGGCCGCGGCCGAGGCCCGCCAGGTTGCGGCCCAGCTGCATGCCGACCTGCTCATCGGTGGCGCGGCGACCCGGGCGGCGTTCGCGCGGGCGGCGGGCGCCGACGTGCTGCACATCGCGGCGCACACCACGCTGCGCCCCGAGGGCGAGACGCTCGAGCTCGCCGACGGCCCGATCGCGGCCGCCGACATCGCCGGGCTGGGCCGGGCGCCCCGGCTGGTGGTGCTCGCGAGCTGTAGCACCGCTGCCGGGCGCGATGACGCCGGCAACGGCTCGCTGGCCAGCGCGTTCCTCGATGCCGGTGCCGAGCTCGTGGTCGCGACCCGGTGGTCGGTCGGCGACGCCGAGGCGGCGCAGCTGATCCGCGCGTTCTACGCGGCGGGCGGCGCCGGCGATCCGGTGCGGGCGCTCGCCGAGGCCCAGCTCGCCTCGCCGCTGCCGGCGACGACCTGGGCCGCGTTCGAGGTGCTGGGGGCGCGGCCGGCGCGGTGATGGCTCACACCGCATGGCGCGGCCCCCGCGCCGGCGCGGACGCGCTCAGCACCGGCTCGGCGAGCCGGCGCGCCGGCCGTGCCTCGACGTGGAACGTGCGACCGGCGACCGCGGTGGCCGCGAACCGCGCGGCGAGCTGGCGGTAGCTGCACCCGGCGCCGGCCGCGGCCACGACCTGGCGCGCGAGCTCCGGCAGCTTCATCAGCTCGACCTCGTCGTGCGGCCCGGCCGCCGAGATGCAGATCATCGCCGCGTCGCCGAGCCCGTGCGCGCATCGCCGGCGATCGGGGTGCGCGATCCGGAACACGCCTGCGCCGTAGCAGCAGGCGCTGATCACGACGACGTCGCGGCCCAGCGGCACCGCGCGCAGGGCGAGCGCCAGGTCGCGATCGGTGAACACCTCGCCCGCGGTCAACGACCATGCGTCGGTCTGGTGCACGCCGTCCGCCGGCATGCCGTGCCCGGCGAACATCACGACGAACAGGTCATCCTGCCGGATGCTCGGCGTCATCGCAGCGAACGCCTGGCCGACCTGCTCCCGGGTGGGCCGGCCGGCGAGCCGTGCGATCGCCACCCCGCCCGGCGCGAACCGCGCCTGGAGGTCGTGCTCGATCAGATCGAGGGCCGCGCAGGCGCCGGGCGTCGGTAGATCCGGATCGCCGGCCTGATCTCCGGCGATCAGAATGGCACTGACATTCCGCTTTGTGCAGACATCGCTGATCTCCAGCGCATCTCCACAGCGATCGAGCGTACGTAATACACGAGGAGCAGGCGAGCGCATGGCCTCACTCCACGTGCAGCTCGCGATCCAGCGTCCCGACGACGTCACGAGCTCGCACAAGCTGGCAGCGCCGGGCAGTCCGGGGCAGCCCGCGAATCACGTTCTGACAAGATGTTGCCGATATCGACAATGCAGCACGCCGCCGTGGCCAAATCACGACAGCGAGAGAGATTCCTCATTGAGAGGAATGATATATAGATCTCGATATTCCCGTTCATACATCTTTATTCACGTTTCCGATCATCGATTCCGATCACCGGCAGCAACCCTTGGATCGGGCGCGTACCCCGTCGTGGCGACACGCTGGACGCGTCACCGCATGCGCCGCGTGGAGCCGGCGGGCGGCCATCGCCGGTGCCTCCCGCCGTTCGGCGAGCCGGCGGCTTGTGGCGGCGGCGCCGGCGGGATACGACGTGGCGTGCGCCGCTACCAGGCGATCGCGACCGCGGTGATCGACCACTACGTCCAGGTCCGGCGCGATCTGCCGTGGCGGCGGACCCGCGATCCGTACGCGATCTGGGTCAGCGAGATCATGCTGCAGCAGACCCGCGTCGCGACGGTGATTCCGTACTGGCAGCGCTGGATGGAGAAGTTCCCGGACGTGGTCGCGCTCGCCAGCGCGCCGCTCGACGACGTGCTCGCGTCGTGGGCCGGGCTCGGCTACTACTCGCGCGCCCGCAACCTGCACGCCGGCGCCCAGGCGGTGCGCGCCCGGTTCGGCGGCGCGCTGCCGACGCGCGCGGCCGAGCTACGCGCGGTGCCCGGCATCGGGCCGTACACCGCCGGGGCGATCGCGTCGATCGCGTTCGGCGAGCGCGCGCCGCTGGTCGATGGCAACGTCGCGCGCGTGCTGGCGCGGGTGTTCGCGATCGAGGACGACATCAAGTCCACCGCCGGCAGCAAGGCGCTGTGGGCTGCCGCCGGCGAGCTGATGGCGGCGCTGCCCGCGTCGGCCGCGCCCGGCGATCTCAACCAGGGCCTGATGGAGCTCGGCGCGACGATCTGCGCGCCGACCCAGCCGCGCTGCCTGGTGTGCCCGGTGGTCCGCGACTGCGAGGCTGCGCGCACCGGCCGCCAGGACGTGCTACCGGTCGTCCCCGCGCGCAAGCAGCCGGGCGAGCTGCCGCTGATCGAGCGCACGCTGGTGTGGATCGAGCACGCCGGCGAGCTGGTGCTCGCGCGCCGCACGCCCGACGGCCTGTTCGGCGGGCTGTGGGAGCTGCCGCCGCTCGAGCTCGCCGCCGCGCTCGGCGCCACCGTCGATCGCACGCCGATCGCGTTTCACGATCAGGTGCTGACCCACCGGCGCTTGCGCATCACCGTGGTGCGCGGTGCGATGCCCGGAGCGCTTGTGGCGCCGCCGGATCCGGGCTACGACGCGCTCGTACGGGTGACGATCGCAGATGCTCGTACGCTCGGCATCGCTGCCGCCACCGCCGCGATCCTGCGGAAGTTCAAGGACACTCCATGGAGCTCGATCCCAAGGCCCTCGCCCTCTTCACCGAAGGCTACACGAAGATCCTCGAAGCCATCGGCCGCCTCGGCTTCGACATCCGCGACGAAAACTTCGCCGAGACCGCGGCGCGCGCCGCCAAGGGCCTCCACGAGCTCATCCACGACCAGGCGCAAGTCCAGTCCCAGGTGAAAGCGCTGCTCGCGAAGACGTTTCCTGCCAAGTACACCGAGATGGTGATCTCGAAGCACAACACTGCCTTCGGGGTGTGCCCGCATCATCTGCTGCCGGTGATCTACCGGATCTCGATGGCGTATATCCCGACCGACAAGGTGCTCGGGCTGTCGAAGCTGTCGCGCCTGGCGCGGATGATCGCGCGGGGCCCGCGGCTGCAGGAAGACCTGACCCACGAGCTCGCCGACATCCTGCACCTCCAGCTGCAGAGCCAGGGTTCGGCGGTCTACATCGAAGGCCTCCACATGTGCATGGCGGCGCGCGGCGTCGGCGCGCACGAGGCGCGGCTGGTCACCAGCGGCGTGCGCGGCATCTTCCTCGATCAACTCGCCACCCGCGAGGAGTTCATCAAGCTCGTGGTCGCGCCGCAGACCACGGTGCTGTAGCCGCTCACACGATCGCGACGAGCTCGGCGAGCGACCGAACGCGAACATCGGGCTCGACGGCCGGCTGCGCGCCGGCGCGATCGACGAACGCCACGGTGCGCCCGGTGCGCTTGGCGCCCTCGGCGTCGAACGCGTTCGAGCTGACGAACAGCACCTCGCCGGCCGGCGCCAGCGCATCGAGCAGCGCGTAGACCCGTGGGTCCGGCTTGTAGACCTCCACCTCGTCGACGCTGCGGATCGCGTCGACCTGCAACTGCGCGACCCCGAGCGCGCGGTCGATCATCGGCCGCGTCCCGTTGGACAGCACCGCCGTCCGGACGCCGGACGCGGCCAGCTGGCCCAGCGTGGCGGCCGCGTCGGGGTGCGCCGGCACCGTGAGCCATTCGTCGACCAGCCGCGCGCGCACCGGCTCGTCCAGCGCCTCGCCGAGCTCGCCGGCGACCTTGGCCAGCGACCACGCGGTGACGCGATCGAACGTCTCGTACGCCGCGAGCCGGTTGAGCGCCCAGGTCCGCTCGAGCTGCGCCGCGCGCCACGCCGCGAGCAGCGCTGTCGCGTCGCGGCCGATCACCGCCGACATCCGCGCCGCCAGCCCGGAGATGTCGAGCAACGTCCCGTACAGATCGAACGCCACGAGCCGGTAGCGAGCCATGGCCCGGACCGTAGCGCACCTCGCCCGCGGGGCGCACCACCCGCCGGAGCGCGGATGAACCACGCCACGTGATCCGCGCGGCCATCCGGACGGCGTGACCAGGTCCGGGTCGCACCCCGGGGGGCCTGCGCGCTCGGCACATGGCGCTGCGTCGGGCGAAGCCGTGCACCCCACCGAACGGAACCAGCTGTGCCGGTTCGCCCCGCCCGCGGCCTGCTATGAACCGGCCATGACAGTCGCTGTCCGTCCTGTCGATCGCGCCGACGTCCCGGCGGTGATCGC
>DATBBB010000310.1:0-23408 GCA_036271215.1 Kofleriaceae bacterium
GATCCGGCTGATCCGGACCGCGCCCTCGACGATCAGGTAGAACTTGTCGCCGGGGGCGCCCTCGGCAAAGATCGTCGCCGACAACTTGTACTGCTCCTCGACGCCGATATCGACCACGCGGCGCAGGTGGGTCTGCGGCACGCCGTTGAACAGATCGATCTGCGCGAGGATCTCGATCGTCGACTTGCCCTTGAAATCCAGCTCGCCTGCGTTTGCCTCGGGCTCGGCCATGCGCAAGCAGCGTCCTCCAAGGATGACCCCGGCCGCAAGGCCGAATCCCCTAAACGCCCCTGAAACCCAGGGCACCCGAGGCACCCGGCGCCCCGCGTTGCCCCGAACCCAAGCCCCGAAAAACGAACAAGGCGGCCCGACGGGCCGCCCTGGGGATCGTCAGCGCTCGCGCGAGTGGGACTAGGCGCCCACCTTGAGGACGAGGAGGAGCGAGATGATGAGCGCGTAGATCACGAGCGACTCGATCAGCGCGAGGCCGAGGATCATCGGGCCGCGGATCTGGCCGGCGGCGCCGGGGTTGCGGGCGATGCCGTCGAGCGCGGCGGCCGCGGCGCGGCCCTGGCCGATGCCGCCACCGAGCGCGGCGATGCCGATGCCCAGGCCGGCGGCGAGGGCGATCTGGCCGTAGTTGCTCGCGAGGCCGTGGACCTTCTCCATGGCGGCGTCCGCGCCCTGCGCGAACGCGACCGACGAGAAGCCGAGGATGACGAGCAGGGTGGCCAGCGAGGACAGGATCTTGATGGTGCGCTTCATTGAGGGTCTCCTTGAATCGGGGGCGCGCGAGGCGGCGGGTTAATAACTTGGATTTGGATGTTCGGTAAAGGTGAGCGTTTGCAAAAACAGTCGAGGCCGGATCTACGGGGCTAGTGCTCCTCGTGCTCGATCGCCATGCCGATGTAGACCATCGTCAGGGTGCAGAACACGAGCGCCTGGATGCCGCAGACCAGGAGGCCGAGCAACAGGAACGGCAGCGGCACCAGCAGCGGCACCAGGGCGAAGAACGACATCACGACCTTGTGGTCGGCCATCATGTTGCCCATGAGGCGGACGGTCAGCGACAGCGGCCGGGCGACGTGGCTGATCAGCTCGATCGGCAGCATCAGCGGGATCAGCGCCGGGCTCGGGCCCAGGAAGTGCTTGAAGTAGGCCAGGCCGTGCTCCTTGACCCCGTAGACGTGGGTCAGCACGAACACGAACAGCGCGAGGCCGAGGTTGGTCTTGACCGTATCGGTCGCGGCGACGAACCCGGGGATCAGGCCGATCAGGTTATTGAACAGGATGAACAGCCAGAGCGCGCCGATCAGCGGGAAGAACCGGGGGGCGTTGTCCTCGCCCATCGCGCCCTCGACCATGCCGTAGACGCTCTCGGCGTTGAACTCGAAGAAGTTGCGCAGGTTCATCTTGCGCGGCGGCACCAGGCCCTGGTCGGCCGACTGCGTACCGCGGAAGAACGCGATCGCGCCCCACGCACAGAACACGATCACGAGCAGCGTGATCAGCACGTGGGTGAGCGTCCAGCCGGTCTCGAACATCGCGAGGCCCGACGTCCGGCCGAGCTTGGCTTTGGCCCACAGGTCGAGGTGGCGCCACCAGTCGAAGCGGTTCAGGTAGTCGAACCAAGTACCGTGTTCACCCATGCTTGTGCTCGCTCGGTTCCGTGGGGGCGGGGGCAGACGGCTGCGGGCGCAGCGCGCTGTAGGTGGTCTCGGCAACGATCGAGACCAGGAAGATCGAATAGCCGATCACGAACGCGATCACGTCGATCGGCAGGAACAGGATCACGACCGCGACCGCGCCCATCAGCCCCACCATCTTGGGCAGCATCAGGAGCGGCGCGTTGCCGGTCCGGCCGGCGGCGGCATCGCTCGTCCACTTGACGACGAGCTTGCGCAGCACGAAGAAGTTGAGGCAGGTGAGCAGCACGCCGACCGAGAGCCCGAGCGAGATCGACTGCGGCTGGGTCAGCGCGCCGGCGGCGATCACCACGGCGCCGAGGCCATAGTTCCAGCGCTCGATCCGCAGGATGCTCTGGCCGGCCGCCACTACGATCCCGCCTTCTCGGCCCGCGCGACGGCGCGCAGCACGTTGCGGAACCCGGCGACCAGGCCGAACACCAGGAACAGCAGCATCATCCACGGCTCGGTGCCGAGCTGACGATCGAGCCACATGCCGAACAGCACGCCGAGGATGACGGCGATGCCGAGCTCGAGGCCGACCGAGCTGGCCGACAGCCCGTCGTACATCTTCTTCGACTTGCGCGCGGCCGGGTCGATCGACGGCCGGAGCGTGCTCCGCTCGTTGGTCTCGCTCGGCGCTGTCGGGGCTGCGGCCACGGAGCTGTGATGCGCAGCCGCGCGCTCCGAATTCTGCGACATTTCGCCGCTATGGCCCGGCACGGACGGCATCGACGGGGCCCCTCATAGCACCCCGATTTTGCTAGGTCAACGGCTGCTTGGGGCAGCCTGGGGCAGGCCTGGGGACAGCCTGGCGTGGCGACCTACCCGGCGACCGAAGCTTTCAACGAGGCTTTTGCGGCAGCGACGATCTGATCGATGTCGCTGTCGGTGTGCGCCAGGCTCACGAACATCGCCTCGAACTGCGAGGGCGGCAAAAATACCCCGCGATCCCGCATGTTGCGAAAGAACGTCGCGAACCGGGCGGTGTCGGCCGACTTCGCGGTCGCGTAGTCGGTGACCGGGCCCGCGGAGAAGAACAGGGTCAGCATCGAGCCGACCCGGTTCATCACCGCCGGGATCTGCGCGGCCTGGGCCGCCGCGAGCAGGCCGTCGCCCAGCCGCTGGCCGAGTTGCTCCAGCCGTTCGTACGCCCCGGGGCGGCCGAGGATCTCCATGGCCTTGAGCCCGGCCGCCATCGCCAGCGGGTTACCGCTCAGGGTCCCGGCCTGATAGACCGGGCCGAGCGGGGCGAGCTTCTGCATGATGTCGGCGCGGCCGCCGAACGCCGCCGCGGGCAGGCCGCCGCCGATGATCTTGCCGATCGTCGTGAGGTCCGGCGCGATCTGGTAGCGCGCCTGGGCGCCGCCGTACGCGACCCGGAACCCGGTCATGACCTCGTCGAAGATCAGCACCGTGCCGTGCTTGGCGGTCAGCGCGCGCAGGCCCTCGAGGTAACCGGGCGCGGGGACGACCAGGCCCATGTTGCCGGCGACCGGCTCGATGATCACCGCGGCGACGTCGCCGGCCGCGAGCGCGCGCTCGACGCTGGCGAGATCGTTGTACGGCACCACGAGGGTATCGCGGGCGGCGCCGTCGGGGACGCCCGCCGAGCCGGGGATGCCGAGCGTGGCGGCGCCGGACCCGGCGGCGACCAGGAGGCAGTCGGCGTGGCCGTGGTAGCCGCCGTCGGCCTTGATGATCCGCGGCCGGCCGGTGAACCCGCGGGCGAGCCGCAGCGCGCTCATCGTGGCCTCGGTGCCCGACGACACCGCGCGCACCATCTCCATCGACGGCACGGCGGCGCGCAGCGCCTCGGCGAACCGGACCTCGACCTCGGTCGGCGCGCCGAACGTGGTGCCGTGCTCGAGCGCCTCGCGGATCGCCGCCATGATCTCGGGATGGCAGTGGCCGAGGATCAGCGGGCCCCAGCTGCCGATCAGATCGAGGTACTCGTTGCCATCGGCGTCGGTGACCTTGCCGCCATGGCCCCGGGCGATGAACACCGGGTCGGCGCCGACCGAGCGGCACGCCCGGACCGGCGAGTTGACGCCTCCGGGGATCACGGCACGGGCACGTTCGAAGATGGACTGGCTACGCTGGGTCGTCATCGCGGCCGAGGGTAGCGTGGAACGCCGCTCGGCGCGCCTGGCTCGGGCCCAGAGGCCTCTCAGGTTCCGTCAGGTCCCGTCAGGTCCCTCAGGCCTCGGTGTCGTCGCTGTCGTCGTCGGCCTCGCCCTCGTCGGCGTCGTCCCCCGCGTCCTCCGGCTCCTCCTCCATGCTGTCGTTGGGGATGGTGTCGCCGTCGTCGATCGCCTCGATCGGCGCGGCCTCCGCGATCCCCGAGATCTCGCTCGGCTCGGCGAGCCGCTCGATCGCCGCCACGTGCTCGCCGTCGTCGACCCGCATCAGCCGGATGCCCTGGGTCGCGCGGCCCTGGATCTTGATCTCGCCGACCCGCATCCGGATCAGCTTGCCGCGGTCGGAGATCAGGATCAGGTGATCCTCGTCGGTGACGATCCGGACCGCCGAGACCTGGCCATTGCGCGCGGTGGTCTTGATCGAGATGACGCCCTTGCCGCCGCGGTTCTTGGTCGGGTAGTCGGCGAGCGCGGTGCGCTTGCCGTAGCCGCGCTCGCACACCGTGATCAGCGTGGCCGCGGCGTCGTCGCGCATGAACGTGCACATGCCGACCAGCCGGTCATCGCTGCGCAGCGAGATGCCGCGCACGCCCGACGCGGTCCGCCCCATCGGCCGCACGCGGTCTTCCTTGAACCGGACCGCGAACCCGCGCGCCGAGGTCAGCAGCACGTCGTGCGCCTTGGTGGTGAGCTCGGCCTTGATCAGGCGATCGCCGTCCTCGATCGTGATCGCCTTGATCCCGGTCTGCCGCACGTTCTCGAACTGCGACAGCTCGGTCTTCTTGACCGTGCCGGACTTGGTCGCGAAGAACACGCAGGTATCGGCGCGGAACTCCGTGAACGGCAGCATCGCGACGACCTGCTCGGCCTCCTGGAGATCGAGCACGTTGACCAGCGCACGGCCCTTCGCCGTTCGCGAGCCCTCGGGCAGCTCGAACACCTTCTTGTAGTAGACCCGTCCCTTGTCGGTGAACAGCAGCAGGTGGTCGTGGGTCGACGCCGCGAACATGTCGACGATGAAGTCGCCCTCGGTCGAGGTGGCGCCGGTGATGCCGCGGCCGCCGCGGCCCTGGGCCTCGTACTCGTCGGTCGCCGTGCGCTTGATGTAGCCGAGGTGGGTGCGGGTCACGACCATGTCTTCCTGATCGATCAGCTCCTCGGTCAGGATCTCGCCCTCGGCGTCGACGATCTTGGTGCGGCGCTCGTCGGCGAAGTCGGCGCGGATCTGGCGCAGCTCCTCGGTGATCGCGCTCATCAGCTTGGCCTCGTCGGCGAGCAGGCCCTCGAGGTAGTCGGTGAGCTGCCACAGCTCCTTGTACTCGGCTTCGAGCTTCTCGCGCTCGAGGCCGGTCAGCCGGCCGAGCCGCATGTCGAGGATCGCCTGGGCCTGGCGCGCCGACAGGTGCACGAACTGCTTGGCGTTGGCCGCCGCGATCTCCTCGGCCGGGCGCCCGGCGCGCTCGAGGAAGCCGCCGAGCCCGGCCATCCGCTCGGCGATCAGCCGGCCCTTGGCCTCGTCGGTGTCCTTGCTCGACCGGATGATCTCGATCACGCGGTCGATGTTGATCACCGCGAGCCCGAGGCCCTCGACGATCTCGCGGCGCAGCCGGGCCTCGCGCAGATCGTACAGCGTGCGGCGGGTGACGACGTCGCGCCGGTGATCGACGAACACCTGCAGCGCGCGGCGCAGCGACAGCAGCACCGGCCGGCCATCGACGATCGCCAGCATGTTGACCGAGAACGAGGTCTGCAGCTGGGTGTGCTTGAACAGGTGGTTCAGCACGACCTTGTCGTCCGCGTCGCGCTTGAGCTCGAACACCACGCGCATGCCGGTGCGGTCCGACTCGTCGCGGATGTCGCTGATGCCCTCGAGCTTCTTGTCGCGGACCATGTCCGCCGCGGTCTCGATCCACCGCGACTTGTTGACCATGTACGGCAGCTCGGTGACGATGATCGCCATCCGGTCCTTGCGGATCTCCTCGACGTGCGCGACGCCGCGCAGCGCGATCGTGCCGCGCCCGGTGCGATGCGCCGCGAGCGCGCCCATCCGGCCCTGGATCACGCCGCCGGTCGGGAAGTCCGGGCCGGGCACGAGCCGCAGCAGCTCGTCATCGGGCAGCCGCGGATCGGCGATCAGCGCGAGCACGCCATCGATGATCTCGCCGAGGTTGTGCGGCGGGATGTTGGTCGCCATGCCGACCGCGATGCCCGACGAGCCGTTGATCAGGAGGTTCGGGACCTTGGTCGGCATGACCGTCGGCTCGAGCTCCTTGTCGTCGTAGTTCGGCTGCCAGTCGACGGTCTCCTTGTCGATGTCGGCGAGCAGCTCGCCGGCGAGCCGGCTCATCCGGCACTCCGTGTAGCGCATCGCCGCCGGGGGATCGCCGTCGACCGAGCCGAAGTTGCCCTGGCCGTCGACGAGCATGTAGCGCATCGAGAAGTCCTGGGCCATGCGGACCAGGGCGTCGTACACCGCGCTGTCGCCGTGCGGGTGGTACTTGCCGATCACGTCGCCGACGATGCGGGCGCACTTGAGGTACGGCCGGTTGTACGTGTTGTTGAGGCCGCGCTGGGCGAACAGGATGCGGCGGTGGACCGGCTTCAGGCCATCCCGCGCGTCGGGCAACGCACGCGAGACGATCACGCTCATGGCGTAATCCATGAACGAGCTCGTCATCTCCGATTCGATGGAGATCTGCGAGATGTTGGGGGCAGTTGCGTCGGACATCGGAGGCACTTCTATAGCGCAAAATCCCAGGCCGCGGGCGGCCGCGATAAGCTCCGCGGCGCTTGCAGTTCAACAGCTACGTATTCGCCGGATTCTTCGCGATCGTGCTGGCGATCTACAACCTGCCGTGGCTCGGCTGGCGCGGCCAGAAGCTGTGGCTGCTGGTGACCAGCTACGTGTTCTATGCCGCGTGGGATCCGGTGTTCATCGTGCTGGTCTGGCTGTCGACGCTCGTCGACTGGACCGCCGCGCGGCTGATCGTGCGGGCGCCGAGCCGGTCGCGCAAGCGGGCGCTGCTGATCGGCAGCGTGATCGTCAACCTCGGCGTGCTCGGCTACTTCAAGTACGGCAACTTCGTGCTCGCCAACCTCGCGCGCGCGCTGCACGCCGCCGGGATCGACTACCAGCCGGCCGCGCTCGACATCGTGCTGCCGATCGGGATCTCGTTCTACACCTTCCACACGCTGTCCTACACGCTCGACATCTACCTCGAGCGCACCGCGCCGTGGGACAGCTTCCTCGACTTCGCGCTGTACGTGACGTTCTTCCCCGCGCTGGTCGCCGGGCCGATCCTGCGGTCGTCGCAGTTCTTGCCGCAGTGCGCGGCGCCGCGGCGGTCGACCGCGCGCGGGCTGGCGTGGGGGCTGTCGCTGCTGGTGCTCGGGCTGTTCGAGAAGACCGTGCTCGCCGACGTGGTGCTCGCGCCGGTCGCCGATGGCGTGTTCGGCGCGCCGGTGGTCGGCGCCGCCGATGCGTGGACCGGCACGCTCGCGTTCGCCGGCCAGATCTTCTGCGACTTCGCCGGCTACTCGACGTGCGCGATCGGCGTCGCGCTGTGCCTGGGGTTCTCGCTGCCCGACAACTTCCGGTTCCCGTACGCCGCGGTCGGGTTCTCCGAGTTCTGGACCCGCTGGCACATCTCGCTGTCGACCTGGCTGCGCGACTACCTCTACATCCCGCTCGGCGGCAACCGCGCCGGCGCGGTGCGAACCTACGTCAACCTCATGCTCACGATGCTGATCGGCGGGCTGTGGCACGGGGCGTCGTGGACGTTCGTGGTGTGGGGCGGGCTGCACGGCGCGTACCTGATCGGCGAGCGCGTGGTGCGATGGGCGCTGCCCGGCGGGGCGTGGCGCGCGCGGCCGGCGGCCCAGCTCGGCGCCGCGGCGGTGACGTTCGTGGGGGTCTGCGTCGCGTGGGTGTTCTTCCGCGCCGCGTCGTTCCACCAGGCGTTCGCGATCCTCGAGGGCATGGCCGGCGCCGCGCACGGCCCGCGCGTGCTCCCGGTGCTGAGCTACCGGCTGGTCGCGGCGATCACCGCCGCGGTGCTCGCGATCCAGTGGGCGATGCGCGCCCGCCGGCTCGAGGACGTCGTCGACCGCACGCCGTGGCCGGTGCGGTCGCTCGCGCTCGGCACCATGATCGTCGCCATCCTCCTCATGCAGGGACCCGACCGTGCCTTCATCTACTTCCAGTTCTGAGCCGCGGCCGATCCCGGGCGGCCGCTGGGGAGCCACGTGCCTGGGCGCGCTCGCGCTGGCGGCCGGCGCGACCTACGCCCTCGAGCGCCAGACCCGCGCGCACGGCCAGCGGCCCTCGGTGGTCGATGATCCGGTGGCGTGGGCCGTGGTCCGCCGCACCGCCGACGACGATCCGCGGGTCGTCGCGTTCGTCGGCGCGTCGCGCACCGCGCTCGGCTACTCGGCCGGCGCGTTCGCCGCGGCCGCGCCCGGGCTGCGTGGCGTCCAGCTCGGGATCGACGGCGCGTCGCCGTTCGGCGTGCTCGCGGACCTCGCCGCCGACGACCGGTTCCGCGGGCTCGCGGTGGTCGATCTGCTCGAGTGGGAGGTCGGCGTGGCCGACACGTTCAACGACGCGCGGCTCTACGTCGAGCGCGGCCACGCGCTGTGGCGCGCGCCGGGCGCGGTCGCCAACCGCTACCTCGCCGGCTGGGCACAGTCCGAGCTCGCGGTGCTCGCGATCACCGGCCACCGCATCCTGACGTCGTGGCTCGGCCAGGCGCGCTGGCCCGCCCCGGCGTGGGTCGTGGCCGATCGCGCGCGGAGCTCGCGCGCCGACTACCAGCTCGCCGAGCCCGCCGCGCTCGCCCGTAAACGCGACAACCGGCTCGCGACGATCCCCGCGGTCCCGCTCACCCCCGAGGCCTGGCTCGCGATCCTCGACCGCGACGTCGAGCCGCTGGTCCGCGCGATCCGCGCCCACGGCGGCGACGTCGTCGTGATCCACATGCCGATCAGCGGCCGGCTGCGCGAGATCTTCGACGACAGATACCCGCGCGCCCGGTACTGGGACGCGTTCGCCGCGCGCAGCGCCGCCCACGTGCTCCACTTCCGCGACCTCCCGGCGATGGCCGGGCTGACCTGCCCCGACGAGATGCACCTCGATCAGCGCGACCAGGCAGCCTACACCCTCGCCCTGATCGACGCGCTGCGCGCCCGCCACCTGCTACCCGCGCCGTAGCGGGCCGTCGCAGCGCCGGGGCGGCGCTGTGCGCGTTCGTGGTGAGCGAAGTAGCGGCGCTCGCGCGCTCTGGCTGGGGTTAGCGAGCCGCGAACGGGCGCGGCTTCATCGCCAGCATCCGCATCGCGTTGGTCGGATCGCACAGCTCGATCGATGCGTACGGCAGGTCGCCGGGCTCCCGATCGAAGATCTCGATCAGCCGGTAGCACGTGAAGCTGAGCGTGTGGGGGCGCGGAGCCCGCCGGGCGCGCCGTGGAACGAGTCGAACGGGCTGGTGGAACGAGCGGGTCATGGCCTTTGACTCAGCAACCGGCGCGCCAGCGCGCAAATGCCCGAAGAATGGAGGTGACCATCCACCGCCCGCGCCGATGCGGCCCAATGTGAGGTCGCGCAATGTCAAAACGACATTGTGAGCGCCGGTGCGGCCTCGGCGCCTCGCAGGGGTTCTCCGACAGCTGCCGGCTTGCCTCTGCATGACCGGCCGACACTGCCGCACGCCGCGTCAGCGGTCTGACGGCGATCCGTCCACTATCTGCCGCGCGAACCCGGGCCGCTGGCTGCGACGAGCGCGCGGGCCTCGGCGCTCATCCCTGCGATGGTCGTGAGCCAGACCGACACCTCGTCGTGGCTGGGGCCGCCCTTGCGCTTGCCGGTCGGCGATGGATACCGATATGCGGTGGCGTCGTCGAGGTACGCGGCGATGACCCGAGGATCCTCCCTGGGTGGATCAGCTGCCATAGACGACGGTGCCCGTGGATACGACGATCTCGGCGAGCGTGCCGAGCGAGCGGTTCCAGTCTTCGAACTCGCTCCGCGTCATCGTGAAGATCTCGACGCGCTGGAGCTGCAGGTCTCGCAACCGCTGCCACACCGAGCAGAGGTCGAGATCCTGCTCGGGGGCGTCATCGGGCAAGATCGCCATGAAGTCCCAGTCGCTGTCGATCCGCGCGTCCCCGCGCGCGGCTCCCGAACAGCCAGACCTGGACGGGCCGGAGCACCTCGACGATGCGCCCCACCAGCTGCGGCAGGATGCTCGGCGGCTCGACTGCGCGGGTCGCGACGTGCGGCACGCCCCGATCATACCGGATCGATGTCGTGAATGCCGCCGCGTCAGCGGTACGGGCCGGAGGCGTGGGCGTCGCAGGCCCACCAGGCGGCGAGCTCGACCGCGGCGCCGATCCGCTCGTGGTCCGCCAGCGCGCCGTCGAACGCGATCTCGACGTCGTGCGGCCGGACGATCGTGGAGCTCGGCTGGGCGGCGTCGAGCAGGGTGGCGGCGCGGTCGTCGATCCGCAGCGTGCCGGCGTGGAGCTCGGCCGGCGGGGGCCACGCGGCGCGGGGCAGGGCGTCGGAGATCAGGGTCAAGGTCTGGCCGCCGCTGCCGAGCCGGTGCGCGCTGATCACGGTGCGCAGCCGGCCGGGGTCGCCGGGGCCGAGCCGGCGGACGATGTTGACGTTGACGTCGACGCTGTGGCGCCGCACGCGCAGCGCCGGCTTGCCGCCGAGCTCGATGCGCTGGGTCGACCGGCCTCCGAGCGCGCCGGCGACCCGCGAGAACGCCCGCGCCCAGCGCACCGGTCGGCTGGCGAGTAGCAGCGACGCCATCAGCATGTCGGCCATGCGGTGCTCGGAGCGCTCGCGCTCGGGGCGGAGCGCATAGACCTCGTCGTTGGACACCTGGTGGATCCAGCGCGCATCGCGCAGCAGCACCGCGGTCTGGCGCGACGCCCGCGGGCTCGAGACATACCGCGACGCGAGCAGCCCCGAGCGCACGTCGTGATCGAGCCACACCCCGGCGAGCGCGAAGTCGTTGGTCTCGACCAGGAAGCTGTCGTCGAAGCTCGCGGCGCGCGGCGCGCCGTCGCCGTTGGCCCACCGATCGTTCCACCGCAAGGTCAGCTCGAAGCCGTCGGTCGACGGCAGCGCGACGACCACGCTCGCGACCGGCTGCATCTCGAGCCGCGCCCGGTACCACACGCCGTCGATCGGGATGTCGGCGTGCACCGCGTCGCCGACCATCGAGCCGCGCGAGCCCTCGAACCGATGCTCGATGGCATGGTGCAGTGCGCGGGACACACCAGAGTGTAACCTCCGCGCTATGCTGCTGCATGCTCCGTGTGGCGGCGATCGTCGATGACACCCGGGCCGAGGGGCCGGGCCGGCGGTGGGCGCTGTGGGTGCAGGGTTGTTCGATCCGGTGCGCCGGGTGCTGTAACCCCGAGATGTTCGATGACCGGCGCGGCCGGGAGCCGCCGCACGACGAGCTGGCGGCGCGGATCGCGGCGGCGCGGGCCGCCGGGGTCGAGGGGATCTCGCTGCTCGGCGGCGAGCCGTTCGAGCAGGCGGCGGAGCTGGCGGAGCTGGCGCGCCACGCGCGGTCGCTGGGGATGACGGTGATGGTGTTCTCGGGCTACACGCTGGCGGCGCTGCGCGAGCGGCGGGAGGCGGCGGCGCTGCTGGCGCTGACCGATCTGCTGGTCGACGGGCCGTACGATCGGACGCGGCCGGAGCCCCGGCCGCCGGTGGGGCGGCGCTGGATCGGATCGGCGAACCAGGAGATGCATCACCTGAGCGCGGCGTACGCACCGGATGATCCGCAGATGCGCGCGGCGAACACGATCGAGATCCGGGTGTCGAAGGCCGGGGTGCTGATCAACGGCTGGCCGGCGGCGGACCAGCTGGTGCGGGGCCCGCGTGGTTGAGAGAGCGGGAACCGAACGAGGCCGGCGTGGTTGAGGGAGCGGGAACCGAACGAGGCCGGCGTGGCTGAGGGAGCGGGAACCGAACGAGGCCCGCGTGGCTGAGCGATCGAGCATCGATCGCGATCGCCAGCGAGCGGGAACCGCACGAGGTCCGCGTGGCTGAGCCCGCGCGCGAGGTCGCGGTGCTCGCGGCGAGCGAGGCCGAGCTGGTGCGGCTGGTGCGCGGGCTGATCGCGAGGCAGCCCGCCGAGGTCGCGGCGCGGGTGTTCCGGCTGGTGGTGCTGCCGCCGGCGATCTCGGCGGCGTGCGAGCGGGTGCTCGGCGACACGCTGGCGCAGCTGTGGCCGGCGCTGTGGCGGCGCGGCGGGGCGCTGCCGGCGACGTCGGTGGTGGACGGCGAGCCCCGGCGCGGCCGGATCTGGGAGCGCCACCCGCCGATCGGGCTGACGTTCTCGACGGCGAGCCTGCAGCTGCTGCGCCGGCTGACCGCGGATCCCGGGCCGCCGGTGCCGCCGGGGCGGCGGGCTCGTTCCCCGGGCGATCGTGCACCGCGGCTGGAGCGCGTGGCCCGCGGCGCGCCGATCGTGCCTCGGCCGGCGCCCACGGTCGGCGATCAGGTCTTGATCTACCTCGCGCTCGAGGCCACGGCGGGGACGTCGGCCCAGGCCTGGCTCGCGGCGCAGTGGGCGGTCCGCGCGTCGGCGCTGGCGTGGCTCGGGTTCCCCGACGTGCTGTGCACCGGCGGGGCGCGCGAGCTCGGGGATCACAGCGAGGCGTTCGAGACCGACGAAGGGCTCGGCGCGCTCGTGCAGGCGGTGAGCGGCTTCGACCCGCTGTGCCAGGGCGCCGGCGCGGTGGTCCTCGAGGCGCTGACCGGCGACCTCGCGCGGCAGTGGCGGACGATCGAGCTCGCCAAGCGGACCATGACCGATCCGGACCCGGTGATCGTGCTCGGCGCGGCGCAGGACTTCATGCTCGAGGCCTTCATGACGGCGTGCGATCGCCACGGCCGGCGCGACCTGGCGGGCTTCGTGATCGACGCGGCGGCGCCGCTGTTCGCGCGCGGGCTGTCGCCGGGGCCGATCGCGCTCGATCCGGAGGCGTCGCTGTCGGACCGCGCCGCGGCGCGGGTCGCGGCCGGTGCGCTGCTGCGCGGCGTGGTGCGCTGGGCCGCGTGGGACGAGGCTCACCGAGGCGTGCGGTTCCTCGACGAGGACTATGCAGCGACCCAGCTGGTCCTGGCGAGGTTCGAGCGGATCGGCGCGGCGGGCGCGGCGCAGGCCGCGGCGTGGCTGTCCGAGCTCGCGGCGCTGACCCCGGCGACCCCGGCCTGATCGACCGGCTTGATCGGCCGGCTTGATCGACCGGCTTGATCGGCCGGCGTCCCGCCGGGATCCGGGCTACATTCCCGGGTCGTGAGCCGTGCGATTCAAGTCAGGGTGTCGGAGTCGGTCGTGCGTACGATCCATGTCGAGGACGGCGTGGCGTCGCCGCTCGAGATGCTGCCGATCCTGGCCCCCGAGCGCATGGCGGATCACCTGGCGCGCGAGCTCGAGGGCCTCGGGTTCCAGCGCACCGGCAACACCTGCCAGCGCACCGAGCCCGACGGCACCGAGATCACGGTCGATCTGGTCGGCGCGATGGTGACGGTCGTGCTCGGCGCGGGCGCCAAGCTCGACGAGTCGGTCGAGCTGATCGCCCATGTCCCGGTCGAGACCCGCAACCGGACCGAGGTCAACCTGCGCGAGGACGCGGTCCGCGCGCTCGACGAGCGGCTCGCCGCCAGGACCGAGGAGCTGCGCCGCGCGGTGACCAAGCAGCTCGAGGCCAAGCTCGGCGATCTCAAGCGCGAGCTCGACGGCGCGATCGGCCGCGCCACGGTCGGTGCGCTGACCGAGAAGGCGCAGCAGCTCGGCCACATCGAGGAGACCCACGACGACGGCGCCGGCAACGTCACGATCCGGGTGAGGCTGTGATCGCAGCGAGCCGGGTGATCGCCGAGGCCGAGCTACCCGAGGAGCTATCGGCGTTCGCCGCGGTCGACGCCGCGTATCCCGAGGAGCTGGCGCGGTGTCACGATGCGCTGCGCCGCCGGCTGCCGGTGCTGATCGAGTGCGAGAAGGAGCTCGCGCCGTACCTGTACCGCAGCCTGCGCGATCGGCTCAAGCCCGAGGGCACGCGCTGCCTGTACCTCGACGGCCGGCCGGCGAAGGACCTGCCGCCGCCGCCGCAGGGCGCCGGGCTGGTCGCGGCGATGATCCACCAGCTGCGCGAGGTCGTGCGCGGCGCGGTCGGCGAGCGGATCGTCGTCTTGCCCCACCTCGACATCCTCGGGGCCGGCGGTGGGTTCAGCGCGCTCGGCGCCGAGGCGCGCGAGGTGATCCCGCTACTGTACGAGAACCCGGAGATCCTGTGGCTCGGGTTCCAGGATCCGGCGTTCCCGCTGCCCGCGCCGATCGAGAACCTGTTCGCGGTGCGCGCGGCGATCCTCGGCGTGCCGCGCGATCGGCTGCGCGCGCTCGTCACCCAGCGCGAGGCCCGAAAGCTCGGGCGCGGGCTCGATCCGTACACGCTGTACAAGCTGGTGTCGGGGGTCAACGCGGTGCGGCTGCGCCGGCTGCTCGCGGCGCTGACCGGCGAGGACTATCCAGCGGATCCGCGGCCGGCGCTCGCGCAGCTGCGCTCGGCGACGTTGACCCACCAGGTCGAGCTGCCGCAGGTCGATCTCGAGCGCGACATCGGCGGCTACGGCCCGGTCAAGGACCGGCTGTCGGCCGAGATCCTGGCGATCCTCGCCGCCAAGGACCGGCTGAACGATCCGGCGCAGATCGCGCGGATCGAGAGCCTGGTGCCGCGCGGCATGATCTTCTGGGGCCCGCCGGGCACCGGCAAGACGCTGTTCGCCAAGGCGATGGCGACCGCGCTCGGCGCCGCGGTCACGATCGTCTCGGGGCCGGAGCTCAAGAGCAAGTGGGTCGGCGAGAGCGAGCACAACCTGCGGGCGGTGTTCGCGCGGGCGCGACAGAGCGCCCCGGCGGTGATCGTGTTCGACGAGCTCGACTCGATCGCCAGCGCGCGCGGTCGGTTCGAGGGCGGATCCGGCGTCGAGCACTCGATGGTCAACCAGCTGCTGACCGAGATGGACGGGTTCCGCAAGGAGGAGCTGGTGTTCGTCGTCGGCACCACCAACTTCGTCGAGGCGCTCGATCCGGCGCTGATGCGGCCGGGGCGGTTCGAGTTCGCGCTCCACGTGCCGTACCCCAACGCCGACGACCGCCGCGCGATCCTCGCGGTCCACGACGTCCGGCTCGGCACCGAGCTGACCCCCGAGGCGCTCGCGTACGCGGTCCGGCGCACCGACGACCTGGTGCCCGGCCCCAGCGGCGGCACCCGGTACTCGGGCGATCACCTCGAGGCGCTGTGTCGCCAGCTGGCGCGGACCCGGCTGCGCGAGGCCAAGGCCGGGCCGTCGACCCCCGGCGACGTCGAGCGCGCGATCGAGCAGTACCTCGATCGGCCGCAGCTGACCGCGGCCGAGGAGCTGGTGGTCGCGACCCACGAGGCCGGCCACGCGGTGACCGCGCTCGGTTGCCGCCACGCGCCGCCGATCGACCGGATCAGCATCCGCGGCGACCTCGGTGGTGCGCTCGGCTACGTCAAGCACGCCGACCACGCGCATCGCTACGTCGTCACCGTGGCGCAGCTGCGCGACACGATCTGCACGCTGTTCGGCGGCCGCGAGGCCGAGGTGCTGCTGCTCGACGATCTGTCGATCGGCGCGTCGAGCGATCTGCACAACGCGACCGAGATCGCGCGCGCGCTGGTCGAGCGCTACGGCGGCAGCGGTGCAGAGGTCGGGATCGGCCGCTGGGCGCACGACAAGCACGCGCCGGTGTCCGAGGCGTCGCGCGCGCTGGTCGACCTCGACATCCGCGCGATCCTCGAGGCCGAGCGGCTCCGGGCGCGCGACATCCTCGCCGCGCACCGCGCGCTGCTGGTCGCGCTGCGCGACCTGCTGCTCGAGCGCAAGGTGCTCGACCGCGCATCGTTCGCGCACCTCACGACCGCGATGCTGCCGCCCGCCGCCCCACCGCCCCCGAGCACCCATGGCTGATCTCATCCTCCGGCTCCGCGTCGATCCCGCCACCGGCAAGCGCGAGCTCGTGATCGATTACACCAGCGACGCCGACGCGCTGCCGATCGAGCACGAGGACGCGCACCGCCAGCTCGCCAACCGGATCGTCGAGGGCGGCCTGGCGAGCGCCAGGCTCGCGGTGACCCGCGAGGCCGAGGTCGCCACCGGGGTTCAGACCGACGCCGCCCCGGACGCCGAGCCCGCGCCGGCCGCGCAGCCGATCGCCGCGCCCCGGTGACGCGTGGCGCTGGAGTTCCACGATAGCGAAGCGCTGCAGGTGGTGCTGACCTCGGGGCTGTGCCCGTCCGAGGTCGTGACCAGCACCGCCCGCGTGGCGCGCGGCCCGGGCCATCGCCTGGTGCTCGAGCCGTCGCAGCCGGTGCCCAGGGCCGTGCTCGGCAAGCTGCGCACGCTCGGGGTCGCGACCGACGCCGTGCTGCCCGGCGACGCGCGCGGGGTCGGTTGCTGGGCCGAGGCGATCGCGCCGGTGCGCGCCGCGGTGCCCGAGATCCCGGCGCTGGTGCTGCTGGTGACCGAGCGCGCCGAGCAGCTGATCGATCTGGCGGCGGAGCTGGTCCGGCTCGGCTGCGATCGCCTGGAGCTGCTCGCGACCGGCGAGCCCGGCGCCGGCGGCGTGATGCGCGTGGTCGATGCGCCGACCTACACCGTCGAGCGCGCGCTCGATCGCGAGGGTGGCCTGCGCTGCTTCGCGCCGAGCCCGGCGAACCAGGACGCGGTGTGGACCGAGCTCGGCTATCACCACCCGCTCGCGGCGCAGCTGTGCGCGGCGCCCGGGACCCTGGTGCTGATCGGCGCCGATCGCTGGCGCGTGGTGCCAGATGGCCACGCCGGCCACGCCGGCCACGCCGGCCACGCCGGCCACGCCGGCCACGCCGATCCGGCCACCGGTGGCGACGGCGGCGGCGGCGGCTGGCTCGGGGTCGACGCCGCGCTCGCGCTGCGCGTGCCCGGCGAGGCGGTGGCGCTGGCCCCGGTGCCGGCGTGGACGCGGCGGACGGTCGAGCTCCGGCTGTCGGGCGGCCGGCACGTGGCGCCGAGCCTGTGGGTGGTGCGGCGCGGCGGCGTGGCGGCGATCGACAAGCTGCTGGGGTACCTGCCCGAGGACGTGGTGGCGCGGCTGACGTTCGCGGTCGCCGCCGGCGACGATCCGCGCGATCCGATCGTGATCGTGCGGGCGCGCGGTAGCCGCCAGCCGCCGCCCGAGCTGGTGCTGCCGGCCGAGGCCTACGCGCCGCTCGCCGATCTGGCCGACGTCTACTCGCCGGCCGGCGCGATCGTCGAGCCGCCGCTGCGCCGCGAGCGGCTGCGCGCGATCCTCGGCGCGACCGGCAGCGACGTGGTGTGGCTCGCGCGGCTCGCGCCGCCCGGATCGCCGCCCGGATCGCCAGACGACCGGCGGTTTCGCGTCGAGCGGATCGCCGACAGCGCGTTCCTGCCGCTCGCCGAGTGGGCCGATTACGTGCTGCACGCCAGCGCGCCGGCGCTGGTGCCGTGGATGCGCGCGACCGAGCTGGCGTTCGCGCCGTTCGTGTCGACCGGGCTCGAGTGGGCGAGCGGGCCACCGGGCGGCGATGACACCGGCGACGAGCGCCGCAAGAAGCCGCGATCGCCGCGCGCTGCGCCGGTCGCGCCGCCGCCGGCCCCGGCCGCGCCGCTGCCGGTAGCGCTCGAGGATGCCGCGGCGCCCGCGGTGCTCGAGGCCCTGCCGCCGGCCGGTACCGCCGTGGTCGCGGCCGCGCTCGACGCCGAGCTGGTCGCGCTCGAGGCCCGGTTCGTCGCGCTCGACGCGCCGGGCGATGCGCCGGACCGGCTCGCGCTGCTGGCCCAGCTCGGCGCGGTCTACGCGCGGCTCGGCCGCCGCCGCGACGCCGGGCTGTGCTTCGCGCGCGCGGTGTGGGAGGCGCCGGCGGGCGAGGCCGCCGGCCGGCTCGACGCCTGGATCGCCGCCGACGGCGGGCTGGCGGGGCGGGGCGCGCTCGACCGGCTGCTGGCGCAGACCGCGCCGGGCCCCGACGATGTCCGCGCGGTGGCGGCGGTGACCGCGACCGCGGTGGCGGCGCGCGTCCCCGAGCCGCACCGGGTGCAGCGCTGGCTCGACGACCACGACGGCGAGCTCGACGCCCGCGCGCTGTGGCTGGCCCGGCTCGGGCTGGCCCGGCTCGCCGGCGGCGACGCGCTCGGCCTCGCCCACGCACGCGATCGGATCCTCGCGCGGCTCGCCGGCGGGCTGTCGGTCGAGCACGAGCTGCCGGCGTTCCTGCGGGTCGCCGGCCGGGCCGGTGCGCTCGGCAACGCGAGCGGCGCCCAGCTGACCCGCGCGCTCGACGATCTGACCCAGCGGATCGCCCGGACCCGGCGCAAGCGCTCGCCGACCGAGGCCCCGGCGGAGCTCACCGGCGCGTACGTCCGGTTCCAGCTCGCGCACGGGTTCGCGCGGATCGGCGGGCTCGCCCGGGCCCGCGAGCTGGCCGAGGCGGCGCGCGGCGGGCTGGCCCCGGTGGCGCGCGATCCGGTGCACGCCTACCTCGCGGCGGCGTACTCGGCGCGGGTCGAGCAGGCGATCGCGGGCGTGGCGGCCGAGGCGCCGCTGCCCGAGCCGCTCGGCGCCCAGCTCGCCGCGCTCGATCGGGTCGCGCGCTACAAGGTCGACCGGCTGCGCGGGGCGTCGCGGATCCTCGAGCCGGTCGAACGGCCCGACGCGATCGGCGCGTTCAGCCGGCACCAGAACGACGCGCGCGGCCCCGAGTTCGCGGCGCTGCGCACGATGCCCGATCCGCGCGGCCGCGCCCGCGTGATCGCCGGGCTGGTCGAGCTCGCGGCGACCACGCCCGACGAGCGCGCCCGGTTGCTCGACGGCGTGTTCGACGTCCTGCTCGAGCTACCCGAGGCCGAGGCGGCGCCGATCCTCGCGCGCGCGTGGCCGCTGATCGCCGAGGTCGCGGCGGCGCGGCGCGCCGTGCTGTACGCCGAGGCGCTGGTGGTCGCGGGGCACTTCAGCCGCACCGAGATCGTCCCCGAGTTGCTCGGCCTGCTCGGGATCGCGATCCGGGTGGTCGCCGCGCCCGATCTCGAGCGCGTGCTGCAGCACAGCCTGCGCGCGCTGCGCCGGATCGGCCTGCGCACCGAGATCGCGAACCTGCTCGCCGAGGCCGAGCACGCGCTACCGGCGTCCGGTGCCGCCGAGCTGCACGGCCGGCTCGCGCTCGCCGCCGGCATGGCCTACCTCGGCGACGCCGGCCACGCGCTGCCGATCCTCCACCAGGCGAGCCAGGCGCTCCACGCCGACTTCGAGGCGCTCGCCGATCCGCGGCCCGGCGGGCGGCGGCCCGTGTTGCCCCAGTCGCTCGAGTTGCTCCGCGCGCTCGCGCTGGCCTACGCCTACGTGCCGCTCGACAGCGCGCTGGCCGGGATCACCGAGCTCGCGACCTATCTCAAGGACATCACCGACAACTTCGGCACCAACAGCCACTATTGCCTGTCGGTGCTCCACTTCGTCGAATCGCTGGTGCTCGGCATCACCTCCGAGGATCTGGCGATCGGCGAGGCCGGCCGGCGGTTCATCGAGGACGACGAACACCTGATCCGCCGCCGCTTGCACCGCGATCTGGGAGGTAGCCACTGATGGTCGACAAGCCACGGGACATCACCGCGACGATCACCGCGACGATCACCGAGACGATCAAAGACCCGAGCGATGGCGACGCCCACGATCCGGTGCAGCGCGCCTCGCGGCTCGGCTACGACGAGCTGGCGCGCGAGGCCCCGGCGCTGCGCGACCGGATCAACCGGTTCCGCACCGCGCTCGGCCGGTTCTTCGTGGCCAAGCAGCCGCTGATCGATCTGATGTGCGTCGCGGCGGTCGCGCAGGAGCCGCTGCTGCTGGTCGGGCCGCCCGGCACCGCGAAGAGCGACCTGGTGATCAAGTTCAAGGACGCGCTGAAGATCACCGAGGCCGAGTACTTCGAATATCTCCTGACCCGGTTCACCGAGCCATCTGAAGTGTTCGGCCCGATCGACATCGCCGAGCTGCGCGCCGGCCGCTACCTGCGGCGCGACCGCGGCAAGCTGCCGACCGCGCGGCTGGTGTTCCTCGACGAGATCTTCAAGGCGAACTCGGCGATCCTGAACTCGCTGCTCACGGTGATCAACGAGCGCAAGTTCTACCAGGACGGCCAGCCGGTGCCGGTCAAGCTGCGGATCCTGCTCGCGGCGACCAACGAGTTGCCCGAGAACGTCGAGCTCGCGGCGCTCAAGGACCGGTTCTGCCTCAAGGCGGCGTGCCGCTCGGTGCAGGACGAGCACTTCGTCGAGCTGATCGACGCAGGGCTCGACGCCTACACCCAGCGCGAGCTGCACCAGAAGCCGTGGGTCGAGGGCCACGCGACGCTCGAGGACTTCGTCAAGGCGCACCGCTGGCTGACCCACCAGCTCGCGCGCCGCACGCTCGGCCCCGACGGCGCCGAGCTGCGCGACCGCGACGTGTACTGCTCGCCCGAGATCCTGCGCGAGCTGCGCCGCGTGCTGAAGACCCTGGTCCGCGAGGACGGCGTGTTCGTCTCGGACCGCAAGGTGGTCAAGCTCTACCGCCTGCTGCGCACCCACGCGTGGCTGCTGCACGGCGGGGCGATCGAGCGCGGCGATCTGCGGCTGCTGTCCTACCTCGGCGAGACCCGCGACGAGATCGATCTGCTCGAGGACAAGGTGCCGAGGTTGCTCGGGCTGGCATGACCGCGCCGGTCGAGCTGCGCGACGCGGCGGACATCGCGAGCTGGCTCGCGGTGGGGCTCGCGCTGCGCCGGATCGCACCACCGGAAGCCATCACCGACGCCATCGCCGACGCCACTGCCGACGCCATCGCCGGCGCGATCGCCGCCGACGACGAGCGGATCGGCCGCGCGATCGCCGCGTGCGCCAACGAGCTGCCGGCGCTGCCACCGCCGGGCGTGATCGCCGACCTCGCGAGCCTGCTCGCCGGGGCGCGCCCGGTGACCGGCGCCCAGCCGGCCGGCGGCGGCGAGGCGCTGCGCGCCGCGATCCGGGCCTACGACGACGACGTGATCGCCCGGCTGACCCAGGTCCCGCAGTTCGACGACGCGCTCGCGGCGTACGCCCATGCCGACCCCGCCGACCACGGCGCGGCGGTCGCGCTGGTCGTCGCCGCGGTGTGCGAGCGCGCCGGGTTCACGGGGCTCGCGGTCAGCCCGGCGGGGCTGCGCCGCGCCCTCGCGCGGCCGGCTGGTGAGCGCGCGGTCGCCGGGCTCGCCGGGCTCGCCGACGGGCCCGAGCATCCGGCGGTGCGAACGCTCGCGGAGGCCTACCTGCGGCTCGCGCGCGGGGCCCGGCAGCGCCGCACGCTGCTCGACGAGCGCGAGGTGTTCGCCATCGATCACCTCCGCGTGCTGCGCGATCTCGGCGGCCGGATGACCGCGACCCACCTCGGCGCCGCCGCCGATGCGATCGCCCAGCGCCTGCCGCGCCGGCTGCCCGGCCGCCGCGAGCTGCGCGGCCTGATCGACACCCGGCTCGCCGACGACACGCTGTACCCGGCGGGTGGGTTCGCCTCGATCACGCCGGGCGGCGCCACGACCGGCAACATCGAGAACCTGGTGACCTCCGAGCTGGTCTACATGGACGACCCCGCGGATGGCGGCGCCGGCGATCCCGGCAATCCCATCGACCTGTTCTCGATCCGTTACGTCGAGGGCGAGCTCTTGCACTACACGCGCGACGACAGCGTGTTTCGCCGCCACCGCCACCTGATCTGCGTCGCGCTCGGCGCCGATCTCGACGACGCGCGGATCAAAGATCGCGATCTGCCGTGGCAGCGGCTGATCCTCGCGCTAGGTTTGGTGATCGCCTCGGTTCGCTGGCTCGCCGATCAGCTCGGCGACGAGGCGCTGACCGTGCACGTCGGGTTCCCGCCGCGCTTGCTCGCCGAAGAGCACCAGATCGTCGCGCTGCTGCTCGAGGCCGAGATCGCGCGCGGCACCGTGGTGATCAGCGAGGAGCGCTGGCAAGACACGGTCGCGCGGGCGGCGTCGTCGTCCGGGGCGATCGCCGATCTCGTGGTGATCTCCCTGGGCGATACTCCGGAGCTACCCAAAAGCGTACGCGCGCTGCATGTCGATCTCGCCGCGATCTCCCCGGTGGTGTCCGAGCTGGCACCGCGACGCGGCGAAGCATCGGAGCCCCCGCACGATCCATGGTTTGCCTGGTGCGTTGCTGCGGAAGATTTGTTGCGCTGGCTGGTCTGATGCTGCGTCGACAGTCATCGCAGTGTACGTAAAGCGTTCCGACAGGTGGAGACCAGGTGAGATGTACGTTGTGTGTAGTGTCAGGAACGCTTGAACGACTCGAGAACATGCGTACGCTAGCGGACACATGACTCAGGTGGTGTCCGAGCATCCGAGAGCCGTGTGGTGCTGCTCGAGGTGCGGTGCCGTCTATCACAAGGACTTTCCGCGCTGCCCGATCGATGGCGCGGAGGTCACGAGGGTCGAGCGCGATCCGCTGCTCGGCGCGCGGGTCAGCCAGTACCAGATCGATCACCTGATCGGCGAAGGCGGCATGGGCCGGGTCTATCACGCGCGCCACATGCACCTGCCGAACCGGCGCTACGCGTTCAAGGTCCTGCTCGGCGATCACTCGGCGAGCGCGACGATGCGGATGCGGTTCACCCGCGAGGCCGAGCGCGCCAGCAAGCTCGATCACCCCAACATCGCCGGGGTCGTCGACTTCGGCCAGACCGAGCACGGCCTGCCGTACATCGTGATGAACTACGTCGATGGCCCGTCGCTGGTGAGGCTGATCGGCAACGCGCCGATGGCCCCGGCGCGGGTGGTCGCGCTCGCGCGCGCGATCTGCGAGGGCCTGGACTACGCGCACGCCGCGGGGCTCGTGCACCGCGATCTCAAGCCGGAGAACATCCTGGTTGCGACGGGGCCGGACGGCGAGGTACCGCGGCTGGTCGACTTCGGGCTCGCGATGGCGGTCGATCAGACCGACGCCCGGCTGACCGACAGCGGCATGACGATGGGCACGCCGGCGTTCGCGGCGCCCGAGCAGCTGTCGGGCAAGCCGATCGATCACCGCGCCGATCTGTATGCGCTCGGCATGACGATGTTCGAGATGCTGACCGGCGGGATGGCGCCGGTCGACGGCTCGGTCATGGAGGTCGTGGCGGCGCGCACCGCGCGCGATGCGCCGCGGATCAGCGCGCGCGCCCCGGGGCTCGCGGTCCCGGCGGTGCTCGACGACATCGTCGCGCGGTTGACCCGCCGCAGGCCGGCCGAGCGGTTCGCCAGCGCGCGCGAGGTGATCGATGCGCTCGCCGCGATCGATCCGGCGATGCTCGCGGCGCCCGGCGCGGCGGTGGCCGCGGCGCCGGATCTCGCGGAGGCCGCGGTGCACGATCCCGTGGTGGCCGCGGTTCCGGAGGCCGTCGCCGTGGAGCCGTCCAGCGGAGCGGCGGCAGCGGCGCCCGTGCGTCGTCTGCCGACGCCGACGCCGACGCCG
>DATBBB010000311.1:0-1501 GCA_036271215.1 Kofleriaceae bacterium
GACGCTCGCCGAGAAGGCCGGCTGCGATCCGGCCCAGGTGCTGGCGATGCTGACCGAGACCCTGTTCTCGGCGCCGATCTATCGCAACTACGGCAAGATGATCGTCGCCAAGGCGCCCACGATGGCCACGAGTTCGATCCCACAGAAGGACCTCGGCCTGTTCTGTCAGACGGCTGCTGAGGTCGGCGCCCCCGCGCCCACCGCGAGCTTCCTGGCAGAGCTCGTGCGCGGTTGATCGATCGCGGCGGCATTCATACAAATCGGGAGCAGCCGTGACGTTCTTGATCACCGGAGCCACCGGCAACATCGGCGCGCTGGTCGTCGAGCGGCTGATCGCGCGCGGTGAGCGACCGCGGGTCTTCGTGCGCGACGCGGGCAAGGCGCGGGCGCGGTTCGGCGAGCGGGTCGAGGTCGCGGCCGGCGATCTGACCGACGCCGGCTCGCTCGCGAGCGCGCTCGGCGGCGTGTCGGCCATGCTGCTCGTGACGTCGGGGCCGGCGCTGGCCGAGCTCGACGCCGCGGCCGCGCGCGTGGCCTCCGGGGCCGGGGTCGGGCTGCTGGTCAAGCTGTCGTCGCTGGATGCGCGGCACGGCGTCGGCACCGGCATATGGCATGCGCGCGGCGAGGCGGCGATCCGCGACAGCGGCGTGGCGCATACGTTCGTGCAGCCGACCGGCTTCATGTCGAACGCGCTGTACTGGGCGCGCGGGATCCGCGAGGCCGGCGCGGTCCGCTCGGCGACCGGCGACGGCAAGATCCCGTTCGTCCACCCCGCCGACATCGCCGACGTCGCGGTCGCTGCACTGACCACGCGCGCGCACGTCGGCGCGGCGCTGCCGCTGACCGGCCCGGTGCCGCTCAGCTACGGCGAGATGACCGCGCAGATCGCCGAGGCGATCGAGCGGCCGCTGCAATTCTCCGCGATGTCCGACGACGACGCGCGCCGCCAGCAGATCGCGTGGGGCACCGAGCCGGCGATGGTCGAGGCGCGGCTGTCGATCTTCCGCGCGATCCGCGACGGTCAGCTCGCCGAGGTCAGCGATGGCGTCGAGCGCGCCCTGGGCCGCGCGCCGCGGTCGTTTGCGCAGTGGACGCGCGAGCACGCGGCGGCCTTCCGCTGATTCTGGAGTACCTTCCGAGCTGCTTCTTCGCCGCGATGCGCTCGGGGCTCACAGGCAGATCCTCGAGCTCCATGATCTGGCGGATTTCGACCTCGACCTGTTCCCCCGGGTGCACCTCGGTCGAAAATGGGATCCGCTTGGCCCACTCGACGGCCTCTTCCTTCGACTGAACCTGGATGATCCCGCCCGCGGATCGACACGCGCGCGAAAGAAATTTACGACGCGCCGCAGCGCGCGCCCGGCAGTCGGAGGCTATTCCGGAACGAGTCGCACGAGGGTGTCGCCTAGCGCCGCGCAGTCGCCGTGGTCGGACAGCCGTGCCGGGATCAGCGTGTTCGCGCACTGGCCCGCGCCGAACCGGCCTCCCTTGGGCACGATCG
>DATBBB010000312.1:0-2405 GCA_036271215.1 Kofleriaceae bacterium
ATCAGCTCCGAGCCGATCTCCGCGGCGGCAGCCGGGCTGTGGCGGCGCCACGGCAGCGACGCGATGGTCCTGATCCGCGTCGCCGACGACGGGCCCGGCATCCCCGCCGAGCTCGCGGCCAACGTGTTCGAACCATTCTCGACCTCCAAGCCGCACGGCACCGGCCTGGGGCTCACGATCGCCCGCGAGGCCGCGCAGTCGCTCGGCGGCCAGCTGCTGCTCGAAGCCTCGGCGACCGGCTGCGTGATGGCCGTCGTGCTGCCCGCCGTACGCGAGGAGATCACCGAATGACGTCCGTGCTGATCGTCGATGACGACCCCGCGTTCCGCACCACGATCGGCCGCGATCTCGGCGACCAGGGGTTCACGGTCGCGCTCGCCCAGAACGCTGATGAAGCCACCGAGCTGCTCGCCGGGCGCGCGATCGACGTCCTGCTCACCGATCTGCGGATGCCGGGCGAGGACGGCATCGACTTGCTCGCCAAGGTCCGCACCGTGGCGCCGCGGACCCGCGCGATCCTGATGAGCGGCTACGCCAGCGCGCGCGACTACCAGCGCGCGATCGAGTGCGGCGCGGTCCGCGTGCTGTCCAAGCCGTTCACCCCGAGCGAGCTGTTGCAGGCGATCCGCCAGGCGGTCGAGTGCGAGACCGGGTTCCGCGGCTCGATCCACGGGCTGTCGCTGGTCGATCTGCTCCAGATGTTCCACTACGCGCGGCGCTCGCTCGCGATCGTCGTCGACGGCCTCGCGCCCGGCCACGTGTTCCTCGAGGACGGCCTGGTGATCCACGCGGTGTACCGCGAGCTGCAGGGTGAGCCGGCGCTGCGCGCGATCCTCGCCATGCCGGCCGGTTCGCTGCGCACCATGGTGCTGCCGCAGGCGACCCCGCACAGCATCACGCGCGACTTCCAGACCCTGCTGCTCGATTCGCTGCGCACCGTCGACGAGGCCGCGGTCGAAGACCCCGAGTGGAACTTCGAGGGGTTGAGCGAGCCGGCGATCGCCAGCTCGCCGGACCTCGAGCGCGTGGTCGAGCGGCTGCGCCGGCTCGATGGCTATGTCGCCGCGCTGATGGTCGACTACCAGACCGGCATCGTGCTCGGCGGCGATGGCGATCTCTCGAGCCCCGAGGTCCAGACCGCGGCGGCCGGCTACTGCGAGCTGTACCGGCTCGAGCGCAGCCTGGTCGACCAGCTCGCCGGCGGCGACGAGATCGTGGACGTGGTGATCACGCTGTCGTCGCAGTACCACGTGCTCCACGCGATCGCCGGCCAGCCGTCGCTGGTGCTGTGCGTCGTGCTCGATCGCGCGGCCGCCAGCCTCGGGTTCGCGCGCTACGCGATCGCCGCGGTCGACCGGGGCGGCGCGCCGTGATGGCCAACCTGATCGACGTGCTCGCGGCGGTCGACGATCGGCCGGTGTCCGAGAGCGGCGCGTTCGTGGTCGATGGCGACGCCGCCGGCGCGGTGCTCGGCTCGGTGTTCGTCGAGACCAGCCAGGTGTGCTGGGCGGCGGCGGCGGGCCGCGGCGGCCGGCTGCGCGAGCTGTTGCGCCGCCACGCCGAGCGCATGCTGTCCGATGCCGAGCTCGATGACGTGTTCGTGCGCTGCCGCGACGAGCAGCGCGCGCTGTGCGACATGCTCGAGGAGCGCGCGCTGGTGTCCGGGCTCGGCCTGCGCGCCGCGCTCAAGCAGCACACCGTGGAGTCGCTGATCGCCCAGTGCGATGGTGCACGCGAGGTCACCTGGGTGCCGCACCGCCAGCGCGGCTATCGCGCGCGGTTCACGTTCCCGCCGATCGAGCTGCTCGCCGCCACCGGCGCCGAGCTCTATCCCCGCGAGGCCGCAGGCGCCAGCCATGGCCTCGAGCTCGCGCTGCCCGCCGCGCGCACCGCGGGCTCGTTCGCGCTCGGCGATGACGACGAGGCGGTGGCCGTGCAGGTCGCCGGCACCGTCGTGGCGCCGGTCCGCGACTTGCTCGAGCTGGGCAACTGGGCCGCCGCCGCGCTCACCGCGTGCAACGGGTTCTCGCCGACCGTCCTGGCGCGCGCCGTGGCCACGGCGTCGGGCCCCAGCGCGCTCGGCTGGCGCGCCGGCCGCCGGCTCGTCCACGTCGCGGTGATCGACGACCCAGCCGCGCTGTCCGGCGTGGTCGCCGAGCTCGGTCACCGAGGTCTCCCCGCCGTGGTGTCGTCACGGCTCGCTGCCCTACAACTACCCTCTGAACGCTCGATCCGTTCTTCAAATCCATCTTCGGTCTCTTCTTCAAACCCTTCCTCGAACCTCTGATTCCGCAACAGGAGCCACATGTCCACCGCAAAAGAAATCCTCCCCAAGCTCATGGAAATCGACGGTTGCGTCGGGTGCTGCATCGTCGATAGCAACAGCGGCATGATGCTGGGCGCCG
>DATBBB010000313.1:0-29503 GCA_036271215.1 Kofleriaceae bacterium
TGGATCGCCGCTATCTTTGCCGGCCTGAATACGAGCGCACATCGTTTCCGAGGAGTAGCCGTAACGCTTCTCGTAGGCGACAACCTTGGCATGGAGCGCTTCGATCTCGCCGTTCGGCGGTTGTCGCGCCTCCCTGATTACGCGTGCGAGCTGCTGCTCACGTCGCGCCGGGGACATTGTCCTCAACTCCGCGAATGAGAGTGGCTTCTTCATGTTCTCGGCCTTCCTTGTCGCCGCAACGTTCCATCCCATTTATACCCCGAGCGCGAGGGTCCAGTCTCCAAATTTAGAGGCAGCGAGGCGTAGGGGGCGAAGGCGTTCCGCGAGCGCGGCCACGCCGAGCAGGCCGCGCTCCAGCGGCGATAGCACCGCGCGGAGCGTCGTCTCCAAGCGTCGTCTGATGCTGCTGATCCACGCGACTTTGCCGACGCAGATCGCCGAGATCGGCGATCGACCATGCCGCGACCTGCGCTACGTTGACGTGATGACGCTCGAGAATATCCAGGAGGCGCCAACGGCGCGCGCGCAGGCCCCGGAGCGGCCGGTCACGCTCGAGCAACTCCTGGAACAGATGCTGGCGCTCACGAAGAAGGACCGCGAGACGCTCATCGTGGCGCTGCAAAGCAGCCTGGATGCCGAAACCAGCGACGCCGAAGATACTGACGACGCCGAGCCGCTGAGTCCGGAGGAGCAGGCGCAATGGGATGCCGCGTGGGGCGCCGAGATCCGCAGGCGCGTGGACGATTTGCACGCCGGTCGCACGAAGCTCCATTCCTATGAAGAGGTCATGGCCGTGCTTCATTCCCGTCTGTCGTCGCCCTGATATCTCGTGCTCGAGCGCCTGCGGCGATAGCAGCGCGGGTCAGCGAGCGCAGCGCGGTCAGCGCTTGCGGCGCGTGGTCGACTGAACCTTGCGGCGGCGCAGCCGGGTCGCGTCCTTGAGCCGCCGCTCGGTGCGCTCGATCGCCTGCTGCTGCGAGTGCTTGGCGCCCATGCCGGTACGCTGGATGTAGCTGCCGTCGGCCTGCATGTCCCAGGCGCCGCGCTGGTCGGTGAGCTGGGTATCGAGGATGTGGCGCAGCTCGGCCTGCAGCCGCGCGTCCTCGATCGGCACCAGGACCTCGACGCGCTTCTCGAGGTTGCGCTGCATCGCGTCCGCCGAGCCGATGTAGTACTCGGGGCGGCCGCCGTTGTGGAAGTAGTAGATCCGCTCGTGCTCGAGGAACCGGCCGATGATGCTGACGACCTTGATCGTGCTCGACACCCCGGCGAGCCCGGGCCGCAGCCGGCAGGTATCGCGGACGATCAGGTCGATCGTCACGCCGCGCTGCGACGCCCGGTACAGCGCGCGCACGATGTCGATGTCCTCGAGCGCGTTCAGCTTCCACTGGATGTGGCCGCGGCCACCGGCGCCCTGCAGCGCGATCTCGCGCTCGATCTTCTCGAGCAGCGCCTGCTTGAGCTGCTTGGGCGCGACCAGGAGCTTCTGGTACTTGCGGCGCGGCTTGTAGCCGGTGGTCAGGTAGTTGAACAGCTCGGTCAGGTCGCGGCCGATCGCGTCGTCGCACGTGAAGATGGCGAGGTCGGTGTACAGCCGCGCCGTCCCGGCGTGGTAGTTGCCGGTCGCGATGTGCGCGTAGCGCCGCAGCCCGTCGTAGTCCTGGCGCACCACCAGGGTGATCTTGGTGTGGGTCTTGAGGCCGACCACGCCGTAGGTGACGTGGATCCCCGCGCGCTCCATCCGCGACGCCCACTTGATGTTCGCCTCCTCGTCGAACCGCGCCTTGAGCTCGAGCACCACGGCGACCTGCTTGCCATTGCGCGCGGACCGCACCAGGTGCTTGATGACCTCGCTGTCCTTCGACGTCCGGTACAGCGTCATCTTGATCGCGCGGACCTTCGGATCATCGGCCGCCTCGCGCAGGAACCGCTCGACGCTCTGCTGGAACGACTCGAACGGGTGGTGCACCATCAGGTGCTGCGCGTCGCGGATCGCGTGGAAGATGTTGCCGTCGGTCAGCAGATCGATCGGCGGCACCGGGGCGTGCGGCGGGTCGCGCAGCTCGGGGATGTCGAGCGTGGCGAGCTCCATCAGGTCGCGCTGGCCGAGCATGCCCTCGGCCTCGAACACGTCGGACTGCTCGTCGAGCCCGAGCTCGGCGGCGAGCCGGCCGCGCAGGGTCGGCTGCATCGTCTTGTCGACCTGCAGCCGGACCACCGGGGCGAACCGCCGCTCGCGCAGCTCGATCTCGATCATCTCGAGCAGATCCTCGGCCTCTTCCTCGTCGCGCTCGGTCACCGCGTTGCGGGTGACCCGGAACTGCGAGCACGCCTCGATCTCCATCCCGGGGAACAACAGGTCGAGGTTGTTGGCGATCACGTCGGCGAGATCGACGACCGTGCGCGACGTGCCGAGCCGCAGGTAGCGCGGCGTGCCGCCCGAGGACGGAACCTTGACGCGCGCCAGCAGCGGCTCCGAGTCGTTCTCGTAGCGCAGCGAGACCAGCAGGTTCAGCGACAGGTTCGAGACGAACGGGAACGGGTGCGCCGGGTCCATCGCCTGCGGCGTGACCAGCGGGAAGATGTTGTGCAGGTAGTGCTCGCGGACCCACGCCTGCTGCTGGGCATCGAGCTCTTTGTAAGGCGCGATCCACACCCCGACCGCGCGGAGCTCGCCGCGCAGCCGGTCGAGGATCTGGTTCTTGTTGGCCTCGAGCCGGGTGATCAGCTCGAGCCCGTCGTTGATCTGCTGCTGCGGCGTGCGGCCGTCCGGCGTGACCTTGTGGAACTGGGCGCCGACCTGCTGCTTGAGCCCGCCGACCCGCTTCTGGAAGAACTCGTCGATGTTCGAGCTGACGATCGAGATGAACTTGACCCGCTCGAGCAGCGGGATCCGGTCGTCCTCGGCCTCGTGCAGCACCCGCCAGCAGAAGTTCAGGTAGGTCAGCTCGCGGTTCAGGTACAGCTCGGGCGCGCCGAGGTCGGTCGGCACGATGTCGCCGAGCAGCGGGGCCGGCGGCGTGCGGCCGGGGATCTCGATCGGCCGGGTGGGGCGGATGGGAGGTTCCACCGCTATGGCCACCGGCTCGCTGAGCTCGGGGCCGAGCTCGAGGCCGAGCTCGAGGCCAAGCTCGGGGCTGAGCTCGGGGCCGCGCTCGAGGCCGCGCTCGGGGACGAGCTCCAGGCGGCGCACGCCCGACCCCTCGTCCACAAAAGCCGGTCGTTCCATAGACATCTACCCAAAAGTATACCGCGCTTGTGACGGGACGGTCACACGGACATATCGAAGATTCTTCAGTGATTATAAATGATTGGGTTGCAGTGAGGGCAGCTTGATAGCGCCGGGGTCCGCGACCGGTGCGCCGGTGAGCACCGAGAACGCCACCCGGCCGGCGCCCTGATCGATCCACACGTGGTCGGCCTCGACCCCGCCGGCGCGCACCGGTGCTGGGCCCAGCTCGCGCGCCCACAGCGCCTTGCCCGACGTCAGCTCGATCGCGACCAGCTGGTGCCAGTCGGGCCCTGCGACGACCTCGTACGACCGCGCGTGGTCGGTCAAGCTCACCGGGCTGCCGGGCTCGTCGATGATCGGGCCGTGATCGGGGGCGAGCTGCATGCCGCCGAGCTTCGAGGCGTTGTGCATCGCCAGCGCGAACAGCTCGGCGTGGCCGTCGCGGACGACCCGGACCGACACCGCGACCGGGCTCCACGTCACGCCGGTCGCGCCGGGGTGGCCGGCGTAGTGCGGCACCAGCGCCTGCCACTTGACCTGGTCGTCCTCGCGCAGCTCGAGGAACGCGCGGTCGCCGGCGGTGGCCTCGGCGCGGACCACCAGCGTGTGGTGGCGGTCGATCTCGATCGTCTCGATCACCGCGCCGGCGGCCGGCCGGGCGTGCACCATGTACCAGGCCCCGAGCGCGGCGACGGCGGCCCCGACCAGGACGATCGTCGGACCGAGCCAGCCGAGCCGGCGTGCGCGGGTCATGGCGCGCACCCTAGCAGGCCTTGATCCGATTTGCCGTCAGGAGCCGGCAAACCGGGGCTTCTCAGCAACCTGCTGGGCACGCGGCCTGGTCGTAGCCCGGCGGCGGCCCCGGCGGTGCCCCGCGGTGGTTGGTCGCAGGTGGCGCTACGCCGGCGCGGCCTGCCACGCGGCGGCGAAGATCTCGGATAGCGGCCGCAGCGGCACCAGCCGGCCGAGCGGCGCCGCCAGCGCGCCGCGCTCCATCCGCGCGCCGTACAGCGGCAGCTTCTGGTGCTCGCACGCCGGGTGCGGCGGGAACAGCTGCTCCCACGGCGAGTCGATCACGAACTTGCGGTTGGCCCGCGGGTGCTTGGTCTCGATGACGAGGCCGGCCGAGACCAGCGTGGCGGCGGCCTTCTTGTGCTTGGCCTGGCTCCAGCCGTTGAGCTCGCGGGTCGGCGCGTCGCCGCAGTCGACCAGCGCGAGCAGCTGCAGGTAGAGCGTCGCGGCGTCGCGGTCGAGCTTGTGGCGCGCGACCACCGCGTCGACGATCGCCGGCGCCGACTGCCGCGGATCGAGCTCCGTGCTGCCGGGGGCGACCGGCGTGCCGGGCGCGTTGGCGACCAGCGCGGCGACCCCGGGCGACAGCGCCGCCTGCCACACGTGGTACAGCCCGGACCACGGGAAGGTCTGCATCGGGTAGTGCAGCTCGGCGGCGTCGCGCACCAGCGCGAGGTTCGCGGCATCGTCGGCGGCGATCCGCGCCGGCCGGAAGTACACGTAGCCGTGGGCGACGACCAGCGCGCCGTTGTCGACCCCGTGCTGCGACGGGTTGGTCTGGTAGCCGGGCGCGACGTAGGGCTTGCCCTCGATCTTGGTCGCGCGCGAGCCGCCGAACAGCATCAGCTCGGGGTTGGCGAGCCGGGCGAGGATCTTGGCGTGCAGCCGCGGCACGCCGAGCCGCCGCGGATCGCCCGCCGGCAGGTAGCTGCCGAGCAGACACACCGCCTGCATGCCGGCGAGCAACGCGTCGCCGTTGAACGGCGAGCGCTCCGACGTGGTCTTGGGCGGGCCGTCGTGGCTCGAGTACCACCGTGCGTCGACGTCGAACGTCGAGGGTTGATCGTTCAGCGCGGCGTCGATCTGCTCGACGCTGAAGGGGGCGATAATACGCCGGAGCTCATCGAACGCGTCCATCGTGGGTGCTCGGGCCTAGATCTCGCCGACGGGCTTGCCACCGGCGGGCGGGTTCGAGTGATCGAACGGCTTGGGCCGCGACAGCCCACCGGAGGTCGGGGCGACCTTGGCTTGCGCCAGGACGCGCCGGCCGGACGCGAAGAACACGGTGATCTTGCCGGGCTCAGCGATCTCGATCACACCCTGGCCGAAGCTCGGGTGGTCGATCCGCTCGCCGACCTCGAACGCCTCGCTCGCGCGGTACGGCTTGGCGGGCTTGGTCAAGTCCGCGGCGACCGCGGGCTTCTCGAACCGCTCGACCGGCGCCCGGCTCGGGGTTTCGCGCGCTTCGCGGGCCTCCTTGGGGGGCCGGATGGCGGCCGGCAGCTTGGCTTCGGGGGGCGCGCCGTGCGGGGACTTGTAACGATGGTCACCGCCGCACTGCTTGCAGTGGACCTTGACAATCTTGTCGCCGATCTTTGCCACGACGACGTGCCAGACGTCACCGCACTTCGAACAGAGCGCCTCGACGTCGGCGCCGACTCCTGCTGACATGGGGTCGGCAGCATAGCAGCTTGCGCAGCCACGGGAGAGCCGTGCACTAATCGAGATATGAGCCTGGTGGCAGCTGACGCCCTGGTCGCGTCCGCGGACGAGCTGTTCCGCGCCGAGAGGTTTTCGGAGGCTGCGGAGAAGTTCGAGCGGGCTTCGCAGGTCTATCCGCCCCACCCGCTGGCCTGGAAGGGCCTGGGCCACTCGCTGCTCTGCCTCGGCCGGCCGCACGAGGCCGCGCGCGCGTTCGACCGGGCGATCGGCCTCAAGCCGGACAGCGCGACGGCGCTGTGGGGCGGCGCGGTCGCCCACGCCGAGATCGGCAACAAGGTCGTGGCGCAGAACTACCTGCGGCGGACCCTGGTGCTGCAGCCGACCTGGCTCGAGATGGCGCGCTCGGTGCCGCAGCTCGCGCCGTTCCTGCAGCTGTCGACCCGCGCGGCCGATGCGCTGCGCGGCGTGCTCGGCACGTTCTCGACCCGCGCCTATCACCGGTCCAACGATCAGACGGTCGCGCTCGAGATCGCCCGGTTCCCCGACCGGCCGCGGCCGACCTACTGGACGTACGCGACGATCGGGCTATCGAACACCAAGTGGCCCGAGATCGGCCGGCCGCGGGTCGAGCTGCTGCTCGCGACGACGATCGACGCCGAGGTCTGCGCCCAGATCCTCGCGAACCTCGCGTTCCACCTCGGCGACACCGGGTTCTTTCCCGAGCCCGGCGTCATGGTGCGTGACGTGGTTGGCGCGCTCGCGGCGCCTGACCTCTCACAGCGGCTCCCGCACGTCTACATCACCGTGCCCCGGGCCTGGAAGCTGGCCCTGCCGATCGATGCCGGCCCCCCCGCGATCACCGTGGCGCAAGTCGTGGCAGTCAGCGAGGCCGAGTACCAGCGCTGGCGCGCCGATGGCTCGGAGTTCGAGGCCGAGGTCGGCCGCCGCCGCAGCGAGCTGATGGATCTCAATCGGCCCGGGTAGCCGGCCCGGTCGTCCGCCGGTCGTTTTGTTCGGGCGGCGGGAATAATTATCGCCTGCCGAACGTGCTTGCCGATCTGCGGGGACGTTGGCAGGCTCCCCCGCTATGAAGATCATCACCAGCCTGGCGTTGGCTGCGGCGGTCACCGCCGCGGGCTGCGAGCAGCAACCGTCTCGTCTCGACAAGGTCACCAAGGTCGCCGCCGCCGACCACGCGGATTCGAAGCCCGGCGCCGCGCCGCCGGCGGCGATGAAGATCGACCGCTCGGGCTCCGTCGAGGATCGCCTGGCGCGGCTCGAGGACGCCTACGACCGCAACGCCGAGGCCGTGGACTTCCTCAACAAGGTCTATGGCCAGCAGAAGCAGCAGCAGGTCGCGCAGGAGCGCGAGGAGCCGGCCGAGGACGCGATGTTCGCGGTCAACGTCGCCGACGAGGTCAAGGCCGGTCAGGTCGACGGCCCGGCCTCGGCGCCGGTGACGATCGTCAAGGCGTTCGACTTCGCGTGCCCGTACTGCCAGCGGGTGTCGGGGACGATGGAGGAGCTGGTCAAGGAGTACAACGGCAAGGTCCGCGTGGTGTACGCGAACATGCTGGTCCACCCGCCGGCCAAGACCGCCCACCTCGCGAGCTGCGCGGCGGCCAAGCAGGGCAAGTACAACGAGTTCAAGCACGCGTTCTGGGAGAAGGGCTTCCTGCCGTACGCCCAGGGCCACGATCAGTCCAAGCTCGGCGAGGACAACGTCCTGGCGATCGCCAAGGACCTCGGGCTCGATACCGCCAGGCTCAAGACCGACATGAACAGCCCCGAGTGCGAGGCCCGGATCCAGGCCGACATGTCCGAGATGCAGAAGTTCCACGTCAACGCCACGCCGACGTTCTTCATCAACGGCAAGCACGTCGGTGGCGCCCTCCCCAAGGAGGGCTTCAAGAAGATCATCGACGAGCAGCTCAAGCTCGCCGAGGAATCGGGCGTCTCGGGTGCGGACTACTACGACAAGGTCGTGCTCGCCAAGGGCGAGAAGCAGTTCCGCTCCAAGGCCGACCCCAAGCCGAATTGATACCGCTGACACGGGCCGGATCTCGGCTTGCTGATCGGCCGCCGGGTTGGCATCGTCTCCGGCGATGATCAAGATCAGTGCGGTGATGTTCGTGGCGGCGATCGCCGTCCTGGGAGGCTGCCAGCACCAGGCAGCGGGCGGCGCGACCACGCCGGCCCCGGCCGGAGCAGCCCCGGCCGCGGGTGTCGGTCCAGCGGGTGCCCCATCGGCGGCGGCCACCGGCGATCACAGCGGGACCGTCGAGCAGCGGCTCGCCCGGATCGAGGACGCGCTCGCCCAGAACGCCGAGGCGCTCGACTTCCTGCGCAAGGTCTACGACCAGCAGAAGCAGCAGCGCGAGACCGACGACCAGGACGCGCCGGCCGACGACGCGGTGTTCGCGGTCAACATCGCCGACGACGTCAAGGCCGGTCAGGTCGACGGCCCGGCGACCGCGCCGGTGACGATCATCAAGGCGTTCGACTTCGCGTGTCCGTTCTGCCAGCGGGTGTCGGGGACGATGGAGGAGCTGGTCAAGGAGTACAACGGCAAGGTCCGCGTGGTGTACGCGAACATGCTGATCCACCCGCCGGCCAAGCCGGCCCACCTCGCGAGCTGCGCGGCGGCCAAGCAGGGCAAGTACAACGAGTTCAAGCACGCGTTCTGGGAGAAGGGCTTCCTGCCGTACCAGGCGAGCGAGGGCAAGGACCCGACGTCGCTCGGCGAGGGCAACATCCTGGCGATCGGCAAGACCCTCGGGCTCAACACCAACAAGCTCAAGGCCGACATGAACAGCCCCGAGTGCGAGGCCCGGCTCAAGGCCGACATGGCGGAGCTCCAGAAGTTCCACGTCAACGCCACGCCGACGTTCTTCATCAACGGCAAGATGTTCGCCGGCGGCATGCCCAAGGACGACTTCAAGCAGATCATCGACGACCAGCTCAAGCTCGTCGCCGCGTCGGGCGTGCCCGCCGCCGACTATTACACCAAGGTCGTGCTCGCCAAGGGCGAGAAGCAGTTCCGCTCCAAGCGCGACGCCAAGCCGGGCAAATAACGCGCGCTCGGAGTCCGTATGTCATACGGCCTTGCGTCGCCAGACGTCAACGCGAGCCGCCGGGGCGACCGCGAGCAGGATGGGGTCGGACGCCGCGACCGTGACCAGGATGGGCCGGCCTTGCTCCGCACATACCTCGCGCCGCCCGCGCACGCGCCGGTGGTGATTCGGCGGGCGCGGCTCCGACACCCATCCGCGCAGCAGCCCCGGCGGCTCGCGTGCAGGCGTTCTCCCGAGGCTATGTACTAGGGCCGCAGCCGCTGGCCGGTGCCGGGCTGGTAGTCGGTGATCGCCATCTTGAGCTCGCCGTAGTCGGTGGTCGCCGCGATCTCGAGCGGGACCCGGCCGTCATCGTCGCTGATCCAGATCGTGAACATGCGCTCGTCGGAGCTGGGCGCGCGGCCGCCCTTGCGGTCGAGCTTGTAGGTCTTGCCCTCGATCCGCAGCGCCGGCAGCTCGCCGAGCTTGGTGACCCGCTGCTCCTTGCCCTTGATCGTGACCTCGACGTGCCACACGAACCGGCTGCGGAACACCTCGAACGTGAGCGCCGAGCCGGGCGGGCCCTCCCAGCCGCGCAGCGCGAGCAGGAACGCGTTGTAGTCCCAGACCACGGGCTGCGAGACCGTCTGAGGCTCGTCCTTGCCGGCCGCGTCGTTGACGTGGAAGTTGACCGGGACCGTGTCCCCGGCGCGCGCGGCGAGGTCGACCACCGAGTGCTCGACGTCCTTGTTGCTGCCCGAGGCGAACTCGTCGGTCTGGAACCGCAGCGAGTGACCCGACGCGACGTCGACCCACGACGTGAACCGATCGTCGATCGTCGCCATGAACGAGGCCAGCCCGGTGATCTTGGCATGGCCCTGGACGACCACCGCCTGCTTGCCCCCGAGGTCGGCGACCTCACCGACCCCGAGATCGAAGGTCGCCAGGTCGATCCCGCGCAGCGACAGCGAGTACTGCATGTGCTCGCCGGGAGTCGCCAGCGGCGGGCCATCGTGTAACTTGCCGTCCGGAGCCGAGGCAGCTTGGCCGACCGCTCCCCCGGGTACGCCGGGAATGGTCGGGCCGCTCGATCCTTGGCCCGGCTTGCCGCATGCGGCGGCACCTGCGAGCCAGAGCAACGCCAAGGCAGATCTATTCACGGCCGAAGCCTAGCCGGCCGGCCGCGCTTCGTCCCGACCGGCCGCGCCACGATATGTGATGAGATCCGCGTGCCAGCATCCGGATGGGCCGTGCGGCGCGATTGCTGCGGAGTGCGAAGCGGCCGGATCCGCCGGGCCGGCTCGGGGGCCGGCAGACCCTCTGGATCGACTTCGGCAGGGATGGCTGGTAAGGTCCGCGCCACCTCGCTGGACTGGCGAGCGTGAGAGGTATCGCGATGGATACGAAGCACCTGGACCGGGTCGTGATCCGGTTCGTCGGCGACTCTGGCGACGGCATGCAGCTCACTGGCAGCGAGTTTGCGAAGGCCGCGGCGGAAGCGGGCAACGACATCTCGACGTTCCCCGACTTCCCCGCCGAGATCCGCGCGCCCGCCGGCAGCCTGTTCGGGGTCTCGGGGTTCCAGCTCCACTTCTCGTCGTCGGAGATCCACACGCCGGGCGACGCGCCCGACGTCCTGGTCGCGATGAACCCGGCCGGCCTCAAGACCAACCTCAAGGATCTGGTCGAGCACGGCACGCTGATCGTCAACACCGGCGCGTTCATCGAGGCCAACCTCAAGAAGGCGGGGTACCAGACCAACCCGATCGGCGACGGTAGCCTCGAGAAGTACAAGGTCCACGCGGTCGACATCAACCAGCTGACGATGTCCGCGCTCGACGACAGCCCGCTGTCGAACAAGGAGAAGGGCCGCGCCAAGAACTTCTTCGCGCTCGGCCTGGTGTTCTGGATGTACAGCCGCGAGCCCGAGAGCGAGATCCGCCGGATCCACCAGCAGTTCGCCAAGAAGCCGGAGTTCGGCGAGGCCAACGTCAAGGTCTTCAAGGCCGGCTACCACTACGGCGAGACCGCCGAGGTGTTCCAGACCGTCTACAAGGTCCCGCCGGCCACGTTCAAGCCCGGCATGTACCGCAACATCACCGGCAACGAGGCGATCGCGCTGGGCCTGGTGGTCGGCGCCGAGCTCGCCGGCAAGAAGCTGTTCTACTCGGGCTATCCGATCACGCCCGCGTCGTCGATCCTGCACTCGCTCGCCAAGTACAAGAACTTCGGCACGATGACGTTCCAGGCCGAGGACGAGATCGCCGCGATGGGCGCGGCGCTCGGCGCGGCGTACGGCGGCTCGATCGCGGTGACCGCGTCGTCGGGTCCGGGCATCGCGCTCAAGGGTGAGGCGATCGGCCTGGGCATCATGACCGAGCTGCCGGTCGTGATCCTCAACATCCAGCGCGGCGGGCCGTCGACCGGCCTGCCGACCAAGACCGAGCAGTCCGACCTCTCGCAGTCGCTGTTCGGCCGCAACGGCGAGTCGCCGATGCCGGTGCTCGCGGCGAAGTCGCCGGGCGACACGTTCTACTGCGCGATCGAGGCGGTGAAGATCGCCACCCGCTACATGGTCCCGGTGATGCTGCTGAGCGATGGCTACCTCGCCAACGGCAGCGAGCCGTGGCCGCTGCCCAACCTCGCGAGCTTGCCGCGGTTCGACGTCATCCACCGCACCGACCCGACGAGCTACTTCGTCTACGAGCGCGACCCGCGGACCCTGGCGCGCGCCTGGGTCGTGCCCGGCACGCCCGGCCTCGAGCACCGGATCGGCGGCATCGAGAAGGACGCGCTGACCGGCAACATCTCGTACGCGCCGGACAACCACGAGAAGCAGACCCACGTCCGCGCCGAGAAGGTCCAGCGGATCGCGCAGGACATCGGCGAGCTCGATCTGTCGGGCGCCGAGTCCGGCGACGTGCTGCTGATCGGCTGGGGCGGCACGTTCGGGGCGCTGCGCCAGGCCCAGCAGCAGCTCGCCACCCAGGGCAAGGCGGTCAGCCACGCCCACCTGCGCTGGCTGATGCCGCTCGAGCCCGGCCTCGAGAAGATCATCAAGAACTTCAAGCGCGTGATCGTCGCCGAGCTCAACATGGGGCAGCTCCGCCAGGTGATCCGCGCCACGTTCCTGATCGACGCGATCGGGCTCAACAAGGTCCAGGGCCAGCCGTTCAAGGTCCGCGAGGTGGTCGATGCGATCGAGCACGAGCTCGGCGCGAGCACCGGCGAAGCCAAGCCCACCGAACCAACCAGCGTTTCCACGCAGCCGCAGGCGCGGGCGTAACAGGAGCCAAGCCATGTCGGAAGCCGTCAAGCTCAAGCTGTCGAAGAAGGACCTCGAGTCCGATCAGGACGTGCGGTGGTGCCCGGGGTGCGGTGACTACGCGATCCTCGCGACCGTGCAGCGCACGCTGGCCCAGATCGGGATCAAGCGCGAGAACACCGTGTTCGTCAGCGGCATCGGCTGCTCGAGCCGGTTCCCGTATTACATGAACACCTACGGGTTCCACACGATCCACGGCCGCGCGCCGGCGATCGCCTCGGGCCTCAAGATCACGCGCCCCGAGCTCGATGTCTGGGTGATCACCGGCGACGGCGACGGGCTGTCGATCGGCGGCAACCACATGATCCATGCGCTGCGCCGCAACATGGACTTCAAGATCATCCTGTTCAACAACCAGATCTACGGGCTCACCAAGGGCCAGTACTCGCCGACCTCGGCGGTCGGCACCCGCGCGCCGTCGACCCCGACCGGCTCGATCGACCACCCGCTGAACCCGATCTCGCTCGCGCTCGGCGCCGGCGCGACGTTCATCGCGCGCGCGGCCGACACCGACGCCAAGCTGATGGGCACCATCCTGCAGGAGGCCTACCAGCACAAGGGCGCGGTGTTCATCGAGATGCTGCAGAACTGCCCGGTGTTCAACGACGGCGTCTGGGAAGGCATCAAGGACGACCCGGCCGGCAAGCAGATCATGCTCGCCGAGGGCAAGCCGCTGCTGTTCGCTGGCGGCACCAAGGGCATCGTGCTCGGCGCCGGGCTGGTCCCCGAGATCGTCGAGGTCGGCGAGGGTCCCGGCCAGACCAAGGTCTCCGACCTGCTGGTCCACACCGAGCGCGGCTCGGCGCTGTACGCCAACCTGCTCGCGCAGCTGGTCCAGCCGAGCTTCCCGATGCCGATGGGCGTGCTGTACCGCCACGACAAGCCGACCTACGGCGTGCTGGCGACCCAGCAGGTCGAGGACGCGATCGCCAAGCAGGGCGCCGGCGATCTCAACAAGCTGATGTACTCGGGCATGGTCTGGGAAGTCGGCGCCGACGGCACCCGGCACTAAGTCAGCGAGTCCTCGAGCTGACGCCCGCTGCATCGAATGGCGCTCGGTGCTTGCGCTCGTCCGCGCGGTGCGGTCAGCTGCCGCCTCGACAGGAGGCACCCGTGCATCGCATCGCGTTTGGTCTTGCAGGAATCTTGCTCGCCGCTTGTGCGGGCGCCACGCCGTCGGGGTTCTCGAAGGGCGACCACTGGTCGTTCCCGCTGGTCGGCAGCCTCGAGAACGGCCACCTGATCACGGTCGGCAGCGTCAACGGCCAGGGGCCGTACCTGTTCCTGATCGATCCGGACTCGTCGGTGTCCGCGGTCGATCAGCAGGTCATCGACGAGGCCAAGCTGCGCATGGGCAACGGCCCGGCGCGGATCGACGAGGCCAACACCGAGCAGCAGCGCGGCTACACCGAGCTCGGCGGCCTCAAGCTCGGTGACCTCACGATCGAGACCCGCCTGGTGATGGCGGTGCCCAAGGACTTCTACAACGTCGAGGGCCGCCGGGTGCACGGCCTGATCGGCCGCGACGTGATCTCCGATCGCCTGGTGTTCGGCTTCGATCGCGACCAGGGGATCGCCACGCTCAGCACCGCCGCGGTGTTCGCGCCGCCGCCGGGCGCGACCGCGGTCAAGTACGAGCCGGCCCTGATCGACACCGGGATCAACGAGACCGCGGGCGGCGCGCTGACGATGTCGAGCACCAACAACGACGACGCGTCGCGGATCGGCGTGGCGACCCACCACGACGGCCCGCCGATCAACGTCGCGACCGTGGCGCGCCGGGTCGCGCCCGCGCAGGTCGGCGCGTCGCAGCTCAAGATGCACCTCGACCTCGGGGACACGGTCAGCCAGCTGCGCGAGGCGCTGTGGCCGGCCGCCCGGCTGACGCCGGCCAAGGTCGAGCTCCGGCTGGCCGACGAGGTCGCCTCGGTGCGCACGGTGACCAGCGCGCCGTCCGCCGACGCCACGCTGGCGGGCCTGCCGGGCCACGTGACGCTCGCGCCGTACGTCGACAAGCGGTTCGGGCTCAAGAAGCTCGACGGCTCGCTCGGCCTCGACTTCTTCAAGGCCTATGCGGTGTACGCGAGCTGGCAGACCAACACGCTGTACGTCAAGCCGCGCGGCGATGCGGCCGCGACCACCACGGCGCGGCTCGGCCGGTGGGGCGCCGATCTGCCGCAGTGCCCGCACCCCGGGTGCGTCAACGTGACGCTGACCCCGACCGACGGCGGGCTCAAGCTCGACGTGGTGCGCGATCCGCAGGCCGCCAAGCGCCCGCTGGAAGTCTTCCTCGGCGCAACCCCGGCAGCTGGCATGACCGCTGCGAACCTGCTCGTCGAGCTGCCGCCGGGCGCCGACTCGATCAGCGGCGCGGTCCCGATCGAGTACGGTGGCGCCACGCTCACCGTGCTCGACGCCTCGGCGTTCACCCGGCCGTGCTCGGGCGACGGCGGGTGCGTGTTCCCGTCCCCGTAGGGTGCGTCCGCGGCTTCGATCACACTTGGGGCACACTCAGATCTCGGCCCAACAAACCTGAGAGCAGTGGCTTGACGTGGCCGCCAGCCCGGGGAAGATCCTGCTCCCATGTCCGCCGCGCACGTTGTCACCGCCGACGAAGTCGAACGCACCATCCTCGCCTTCACGCGGCTCGACCAGCGCGGCGACAAGAAGGCGATGAACCGGCTCGCGCAGCGGCTGCAGAAGGAGCAGCCGTTCCTGCTCCAGCATGCCGCCGCCACCAAGAACGAGCACGGCGACACCGTCGGCGAGGCCGCGGTGTTCTACGCCACGCTGATGTGGGCGATGTTCGACCGCCGGCGCGAGGGTACCTTGCCGCGGCTGACCGCGCAGAACCTCGCCGCCGCCGACGAGTACGTCACCCAGGCGCTGCTGACCGTGCCGAACCTCGCCGAGCTGCCGGCGCACGAGCGGGTCGCCCGCGTGCTGCGCGAGGCGCAGCCCCACATCTACGACCGACTGATCGCGCTGCTCGCCGAGGACGTCAAGGAAGCGGCGATGACGGCGGACACCGCCGCCACGATCATCAAGCCGACCGAGGTCGTGATCGAGGCGTTCGACGCCGCGCTGTCCGGACGCCGGCCGGGCGAGCAGCAGGGCACGCTGGTCAACGACAGCAAGGTCGGCCGCAACGAGCAGTGCCCGTGCGGCTCGGGCAAGAAGTACAAGAAGTGCCACGGCCTGCTCGCCTGAAGGGGGCGAAGCGAGGCGGGTCAGCTCAGCCGAGGCCCTCGACCTTGATCCACGGCCCGGCGGTGTACGGGAATGACTGGTCGAAGTGGATGTGCGCGACGTACCATAGCGTGACGTCGTCGCCGTCGAGCGGCTCGTCGCCGACGTAGGCCGCCGGGAACGTGGCGCCGCCGGCGCTCGAGCGTGGCGAGTACGGCGCCCACTCACCGTCGTGGTAGCGGATCGCGAACACCTCGGAGTCGTCCCAGCTGTGCGGCCGGATGTTGAGCGCCGCGCCCGATCCGAAGTCGACCTGGCGCCACACGTTGCCGTGGTCGTCGGCCTCGCCGCTGTACGGGAACCAGCCCTCGTGCTCGACGCGCTGCCAGCGCCCGTCCTCGAACCGCTCGAACGCGTCGTTGCGCGCGCCGTCGAGGTCGAAGTCGAACCGCCAGTGCGGGTGGTAGGTGTGCTGGTCGTGGACGCCGGGGCCGTAGATCGTGAGCCACGGGCACAGCCGGCCGTCGTCGTGGAACCGCCACAGCTGGGTGTAGTGGTACGGGCCGGACGCGAACGCCGCCGACAGCTCGACGCCGCCGCGGAACGACTGGACCCGCACCGGGCCCTGGATCGTGCGCGCGCCGAGCGGGATCCACCACGGGCCGTGCGGCTCTCCGGCGTCATCGTCCTTGACGTCAGAGACCTCGAGGGTCTCGGGCTGGTGGTCGACCGTGACGTACGGCAGCGACGCCTCCCACAGCACGCGGCGGCCGCGGAAGTCGGCGAGGTAGATCATGATCCCGGCGGACTCGGTCAGCCGCCAGTGGAACTTCCAGTTCGCTTCGCTGATCACGTTGCTCATCACCAACGCTCCGCCGGGACCACCTGGGTCACGATGTTCTCGAGCAGATCGACCACCGCGACCAGGGAGGCGTGGCCGTCGGCGCGGCCGAACACCACCGCCGCCGAGCGCCGGGCGTAGGCGAGGTCGCCGTGGCTGCGGCCCCAGTAGTGCAGCGTGGTCTGCGGCACATCGCCGAGCGTGAGCTTGGCGCGCACGCGGTCGTCGACCATCGCGATCGACACCGCGAGCGCCTCCTCGTCGCGCGACAGCATCGGCTGGCTCTTGGTCAGCTCGAGGTGGGCGACCACCCCGGCGTCGAGGTCGACGCAGGCATCGACCGTGCGGTCGGCGGCGTAGTCGTAGACCACGATCCGGACCAGGCGGTGGCCGGCCATCCAGTGCGGCGGCTTGACGACCAGCGGCTCGGTGCAGATCACGCGGTAGCGGCCGACCTTGGCCATCGCGGTGAGCCGGCGATCCTCGGTCAGCGTGCGCAGCGCATCGGCGATCTCGCCGGGGGTCAGCGGATCGAACAGCGTGGGATCGGCCTTGGCGACGTCGGCCGGGGCGCTGGGCCTGGCGCCGGGCTTGGCGGCGATCTTGGCGGCGATCTTGGCCCTGGCGGCCGGCCGGGCCGCGGCGCGTACCGGTTTTGCTTTGGACTTCGCCACCTTGGCGGTCTTCTGCGGTCTCTTCGCGGACGCCATGACGCGGACTATACACGGTTTAGATCGGCGCCCGGGGTCGGGCGTTCTCATCTCCATGCTCGCCACGCTTCGCCAGCTGTTCCGCCCCTCTCGCCGCATGATGTTCGCCTCGCTGCTGTTCGCCGCCGCGTGCTCGGGCTCGAACGCCTACGCAGATCAGCCGGCGACCGGTCCCGCGCAGCCACCCGCGCACATCGCGCTCGACATCGCGCCGGCCAAGGTCCGCGCGCCGTACGACGTGCAGATCCTGCGCGAGAACGGCGAGGCGCTGCCGACGTTCAGCCAGCGCGATCGGTTCTACGTCCAGGGCAACGCGAACGAGCGCTACACGATCCGGATCACCAACCCGACCGAGCGCCGGATCGAGGCCGTGGTGTCGGTCGACGGGCTGGACGTCATCGACGGCGAGAACGGCGACCTGCGCAAGCGCGGCTACGTGGTGCCGCCGTTCGGCGAGACCCGGATCGATGGCTTCCGGACCTCGCAGGACGACGTCGCGACGTTCCGGTTCTCGTCGGTGGCGGGGTCGTACGCCGGCCAGAAGGGCAAGGCGCGCAACGTCGGCGTGATCGCCGTGGCGCTGTTCGAGGAGCAGGCCGCGCCGACCGAGCAGATCATCATCGGCGACACCGTCCCCAACACGCGCCGCCGGCCCTACGACTACCGCGACGACCTCGACGCCCGCGCCGACAAGGCGGAGGCGGCGCCGGCCAAGCGCGGGTTCGATGGCGCCGGCCATGCGCAAGGCGGCTACGGCGCCGCCACGGACAGCCGCCCGATGGCCAAGAAGCGCGCGGCGGCGGCCGAGCCGCCGGCCCCGACCACGGCCGCGGCACCCTCGGCATCGCGCCCGGCCCCGGCGTCACCGCCGACCGGGGGCGCGGCCCGCTACGTCCCGCCGTCGGATAACTACCGCGAGTCCGACGACGACGAGGTCGCTCCGCCGCCAGCCGCGCGCGCGCAGCACGAGCGGCTCGGGCTCGGCACCGAGTTCGGCGAGCAGCGGACGTCGTCGGCGAGCTACACCCGGTTCGTCCGCGCGCCCGGCCAGCCGGTCGCGATCGCCGAGCTGCGCTACAACGACACCGCGGGCCTGATGGCGCTCGGCATCCCGGTCCAGCCGCTGCCGGACGAGGGCGAGATCATGACCCGCGAGACCGCCGATCCGTTCCCCGGCGACCGGTTCGCGCAGCCGCCTCGCTGAGCCTACGGGCGCAGCGGTGCGGGGCCGGGTGCGGCGTCGGGCGGCGCGGTCGAGCTGCTGGCGGCGTTGGGGTCGCCCGGGGTGGCGGGCCCGTCGGGGCAGGCGTCGAACGGGTTCTTGATATCCTTGATGCAGACCTTGATGCGCTCGAGGTTGCAGTACGCGACGTCGGTCTTGCCGTCGAACGTCACCTCGACGCTGCCGGGCTTGTAGCCGGCCTCGCGGCAGGTCAGCGTGAGCCGGGTGCCGAGCGGCTCCTCGAGCTGGACGCCGCCGGGGCCGCGGTAGTGGCCGGACTCGAACACCCGGGCCCCCTCGGGGCGGGTCACGATCTGCACCATCGCGGTGCCGCGGTGATACGTCGGCTCGGGGTCGACGGGACCGGGGCGGCCGGCATCGCGCGCCGGGACGTGGATGATCCGGCCGGCGTCGGTCGCGGGGAGCTCGACGATCTCCTCGGCATCGGGCGCCGCATCGACCGGGAGCTCGACGATGACGGCATCGGCCCCGGCATCGCCCGGGCGCGCATCGCGCGGCCCATCGACCACCACGGTCGCGTAGCGCTTGGCGACCAGCGCGATCGCCCCGGTGGCGCCGCCGGCGGCGAGCGCGAGCCCGAGCAGCACCGGCCAGCGCCGGCCGCGCGCCGGCACCAGATCCTCGGTGAACACGTGGTCGAACGTCGGCGGCCGGTCGTCGGCGGTGAACTCGGGCTCGTCCTTGACCCGCCGTGCGGTGGTCGCGGCGCGCGCCGGATCGACCCCGGGCTGGGTCATCGGGAACGCCGGCGGCGAGGCCTCGGACGGCGACCGCGCGGCGGCCGGGGTGCCGACCGCGCTGGCGTCGGCGCCGGGCGGCAGCAGCGGCAAGCTGTACACCGGGCTGCCGGTCACGCTCTGCGCGACCGCCGGCATCAGGACTTCCAGCGCCTCGAGCAGCTCGGACATCGTCTGGTAGCGCTGCTCGCGCTTCTTGACCAGCGCGTACATGATGACGGCCTCGAGATCCGGGGCGATCCCGAGATCGGGGCGGACGCGCGACGGCGGCTCGATCGGATCGAGCATCTGCATCGCCAGCGTGCGGACCATGCTGTCGCCGCGGTGCGGGACCCTGGCGCAGATCATCTCGTAGAAGATCACGCCGAGCGCGTAGATATCGACCCGGCCGTCGGTGTCGCTGCGGCCGGCCGCCTGCTCGGGCGCCATGTACTCCGGCGTGCCGAACACCGAGCCGGCGCGGGTCAGCCGCGGGCCCTCGGCCTGGCCGCTCGGCGGCGTGACCTTGGCGATCCCGAAGTCGACGATCTTGACGAAGTCGGGGCGGCCGTCGCGGTCGGTCAGGAACACGTTCTCGGGCTTGAGGTCGCGGTGGACGATGCCCTTGTCGTGCGCGGCGCCGAGCGCGCGGGCGATCTGGGCGGCGATCCGGATCGCGCGGAACGCGGGGAACGGCGCGGCGGCGCGGATCGCGGCGCCGAGCGTCAGGCCCGGCACGAACTCCATCACCGAGTACGTCATGCCGTCGGGCGTGGTGCCGAAGTCGGTGACGTCGACGATGTTGGGGTGGCCGATCCGCGACGCGGCCTTGGCCTCCTGGACGAACCGCTGGATCGTCGCGGTGTCGCGCATCGCGTCGCGCTTCAGGACCTTGATCGCGAGCGGCCGCTCGATCACCGCGTGGCGGGCGCTGAACACCACGCCCATGCCGCCCTCGCCGATCTTGTTCTCGACGTGGTAGCGGCCGTCGAGCGTCTGGCCGATCAGCTTGTCGTACTCGTTGTCGCGCGCGTCGCGCAGCAGCGCGAGCGCCTCCGCCGGATCCTCGGACGCCGAGCGCGACACGACCTTGGGCTGCTGGGACGGCGGGCGGATCCGCGGCGACTCGGCGGCGGGCGGCGCGGGCCGGACGTGCGCGGAGGTGATCTCACCGGTGCCGGGTGGCGGCTTGCCCGGGGCCGGGGCCGGCGTGAGCGGAAACGTCCGGCGCCGGAGCTCGACCTGGGTCGCGAGCTCCCCGGTGATAGCTTGCGCGGCGATCTCCTCCGAGATCAGGGTCGGCTGACTTGCCGCGACGGCGGCGAGCTCCAGCGCGGTGCCGTCGAACGGGCAGAACCCGGCGTCCTCGAATCGGCGGCTGCACTTCGGACAGAAGTGCTGCACTCACCGTCCCTGGCGGGTCTCGTCGTACAGCACGCTGCCGTCAGCCAGGTTGGCGCGGAAGTACGCGAAGATCTCGTTGTTGGCGGCCGCGACGATCACCTGCTTGCCGTTGAACGGCATCACCGCGACGCCGCGGCCGAATGACTGGTTGTCGTCGGGCTGGGCGTCGTTGTACGCCGCGACCTGGGTCGTGCCGAGCCCGTCGGCCTCGATCGGGAACAGCTTGACCTGGCCGACCGACTTGCCGTTGACCAGCTCGGTCGGCACGCCGGCGACCACGTACTGCTGGGTATCGACCTTGAGCAGCGCCGCGGTGCGCAGCCCGGGCACCATCGCGGCCGGGCCGATCGCGGTCAGCGTGGCGGCGTCGTACTCCTGCAGGAACCCGCCGTCGGCGTTGCTGCCGGCGAGGATGACGTGGGTCGCGTCGATCGACAGGATCAGCGAGCCGTCGTCCGGCTTGAACGTGGTGTCGACCGAGCCGAGCGGCTCGGCGGCGGTCGCGCAGCCGTTGAACACGGTGCCGGGGTACTTGTAGAGCTTGCCCCCGGCGTCCCACGCGAGCACGTCGTCGGTCGGGGCGGGCGCCACGCGGACCGCGGCGAGCGCCTTGATCTGCGCCATGAACCCCGGGGTCGCGCTGTCGCCGAGCTTGCAGATCGGCTGGGCACCGCCCATCGGCAGCGCCGGCAACAGCGCGCCGAGCACGCTGTCGCCGACCGCGACCATCGGCAGCTCCTTGGTCTGGGTCGGCGCGAGCATGTAGGTGGCGGCGTCGGGCTTGTCCTGGTTGAACAGCTGGTACAGCTTGAGCGCGCCGCTCGCGCCGGTCAGCATCGCGATCCCGTTGTCCGAGCCGACGATCAGCGAGATGTCGTCGGTCGTCGGGTCCGCGATCAGCACCGGCTGGCCGATGTTCGGGATCCCGTATTGCATCTCGAGATCGAGCTGGGTGCCGGGGAACTTCGCCGAGCCGGTGGCGTCGTAGACCAGCTCGGAGTACGTCGCCACGCCGGCGCCGATCACGACGATCCGGCCGCCGCCGGTGCCGCTGACCGCGCCGCGCGCGACCGCGATGCCGTAGTCCGACGACTTCACGCCGCCGGGCTTGTTGGTCGAGTCGACCCAGGTCTGGTCCTGCAGGTCGTCGAACTCGGTCCACTTGCAGGCGCCGAGGCCGGCCGCCGCCGCGGCGAGCAGTAGCCACATCGTGGTGCGCATCACCAGCTCACTCCCATGCCGAGGCCGGCATAACCGGGTCCGAGTTCAGGCCGCAGCGCGAGCGCGCGGATGTCGATCAAGCCGGTCGACGGCGCGCCCTTGTCGCGGAACGTGTAATAGATGCCGAGCAGCGCTGTGAGCCCGGCGACCGCGAAGCAGCCGTCGGCGGCGATCGCGAGGATCTTGCCCTTCTGCAGCCGCGGGTCGTTCGAGTCCGGCGGCGTGATCCCGGCGGCGATGTCCTTCTTGAGGTCGTCGCGCGCGGTGTTCGATAGCGAGCCGATCACGCCGCCCGCGGTGCCGAACGCCACCGCGATCACGCCGACGACGATCGCGTCGCCGCGGCCCGGGGTCGGCTGCAGCGAGACCCGGAGCTGGGTCTCGGTCTTGGCCTGGATCGTCACGTGCTGGGCGTAGGTCTTGAAGTCCGGTCGCCGGACGGTCACCGTGTGGTCGCCCTGCGGGATGCCCTTGAGGCACGGGCCGCGCTGGCACAGCACCACACCGTCGACGAGGATCGTCGCTTCCTCGATGCCGAGCCCGGTGATGTTGAGCTTGCCGACCGGCGCGCCCTTGAGCGTGGCCTTGACCGGCGTGACCTCGTTGGCGATCACGTCGACCTCTTGCTGGTACTCGTCGTAGCCCTCGGCGCTGATCCAGAACGTGTGCTTGCCGGGCTTGATGTTCTGCGACAGCGGGGTGCGGCCGACCGCGCCGACCGACTTGTCGTCGATGAAGATGTCGGCGCCCGGGACGTTCGAGCTGATCTCGATCCAGCCGAGGAAGCTCTGCTGCGACATCGCCGCCGACAGCACGAACAGCTTGGTCGGGTCGGCCGAGATCGTCTTCTCGATCACCGTGTAGCCGCGCTTCTCGATGATGACCTTGTGGTCGCCGTCGAGCGTGCCGGACCACGGCGTGGTCGCGAACGCGCCCTTGCGCTTGTCGTCGAGGTAGATCGTCGCGTTCGTCGGATCGCTCTCGATCACGAACAGGCCGCGGACCTTGACGTCGCCGAGCTGCTGGACCTCGTCGGACGGCGCCGCGGCGGCGGGCGCGGCCGCGCCGGTCCCGGGCTGGTCCTTGAGCCGCTTGATCTCGGCCTCGAGCACGCCGATCGCTTTCTCGACCTTCGGCTTGTCGGCCGCCTGCGGGTCCTCGGCGAGGTACTTCTTGTAGGCCTCGACGGCCTTGGTGTACGCCGCGGGGTCCGACGCCTTCTTGCCCTTCATGTGGAAGCTGGCGCCGACGTTATAGAGGAACTGCGGGAACGGTCGCGCTGTGTACGCGTCCTGGAACCCGCGGGCGGCCTCGTCGTACTTGCCCTGCAGATAGTCGAGCTGTGCCTGATCGAAGGCGGACTGGGCCTTCTTGAGCGCATCGGCGGACTGGGCATGCGCTGGGCGGATCGCCAGCACGCTGAGCGCCAGCCACACCACGAACACGAAGCGTGATTGCATAGTCTCTCCCCGAAGCTCGGCAGGGTAGCATAAGAGGAGACGGTCTCGCCGGTCGGCGCGTGAGACCGCTCCGCTGAACATTTGCGCCAGCAGCGATCAGATGCTGGGTCAGGTCATTTCGCCCGCTTCAGATCGCGGAACCGGAAGATCCCGGTCGCGTGGTTGTCGGAGAAGTGGACGCCGAGGCCGTAGTTGCCGACCAGGTGCATGTCCTTGACCGAGAGATCCTCGGGGACCGTGGCCGGGTCGAGCAGCCGCTCGCCGGTCGCCTCGGACTGGCAATGCGCGCAGGCGCACCGGATCCGCAGCTCGCGGGCGCCCCAGAGGTCCTCGTCGCCTTCGTCCCAGACGAACCGGACCTCACGCTTTCCGAGGCCGATGATCTCGAGCGGCATGGGCATGGCGGGTTCTTACCACTTCGCGGCGTGCTAGCGTGCGCCCCGATGCCACCGCGCCAGCGCCGATCCTTGTCGATGCCGCGCGCGCCGGGTCGGGTGTTCGCCGACGGCGTGCGGGCCAGCGCCGAGGCGCTGGTCGACGCGCTGCGCGCCCCGCACGTCGATCACGAGATCGCCGAGTCGCTGACCCACCCGTTCCACAGCTACCCGGCCCGGCTCCACCCGGCGACCGCGCGGCTGCTGGTCGAGCTGGTGGCGCCCGGGGCGGGCGAGGCGCCGATCGTCGACCCGTTCTGCGGCTCGGGGACCGCGCTGGTCGAGGCCCGCGCCGCCGGGCTGCGCGCGGTCGGCGTCGATCTCAACCCGCTGGCGGTGCTGGTCGCGCGCGCCAAGACCTGGGTCGCCCCCCCCCAGCGGCGCAAGGAGCTGCACCAGGTCGGCCACGAGCTGACCGGGCTCGCGCTCGCGGCCGGCAAGGCCGCGCGGCGATCGGGCGCGGAGCCGGCGCCGATGCGCAAGCCGGTCGGGTTCGACCCCAACGCGCGCAACCGCCGGCTGGCGAGCTGGTTCGCGCCCCACGTCCGCCGCGAGCTCGAGCTGATCGCGTTTCACCTCGACCGGCTGGCGACCGGCGACCCCGAGCTCGCCGGGATCTTGACCGCGTGCCTGTCGGCGATCCTCTACAAGGTCTCGTCCCGGACCTCGGACACCGACGGCACCTGGGTCGATCGCAACGTGCCGCGCGGCGCCGCCGCCCGCAACTTCGCCCAGCGGGTCGAGCTCCTGGTCTCGGGGCTCCACGATCTGGCGCGCGGCGGCGGCGGCCTGCCCGCGATCGTCGAGCGCGACGCGCGCGACCTGGCGGCCGTGGTGCCCGCGGGGACCGCCGCGGGCGTCATCACCTCGCCGCCGTACGCCGGCACCTACGACTACGCCGATCACCAGCGGCTGCGGTTCGACTTCCTCGCGCTGCGCCACCGCGAGCTCGACGCCGGCGAGATCGGCGCCCGCCGCAGCTTCGAGCACGACCCCGCCGCGGCCGCCCAGGCCTGGCACGCCGCGCTCGCCGACTCGCTCGACGCGATCGCCCGGGTGCTCGGCCCCGGCCGCGCGGCCGCGATCGTGATCGGCGACTCGTTCGCCCAGAACCGCCCGATCTACGCGCTCGACGACCTGCGCGGCGCGCTGTCCGACGAGCTCGTGATCGAGGCCTGGGCATCGCAGCAGCGGCCGATGCTCGGCGGCCGCGAGCAGCGCGCGTTCGGCGACCGGCCCAAGGCCGAGCACATCGTCCTGCTCCGCCGCCGGGGGTCCCGGGGGTAAGTCGATGGCCGGCGCGGACACCGTGTTCTTCGCATCGGCCGATGACCGGCACGCCCAGGTCGTCGGCGGGCTGACGGTGCTCGAGCGCCGGGTGCGCGAGGTCGCCAAGCAGGGCGCGACCCGGGTCGTGGCCGCGGCGGCGCCGGTCGCGTTCCCGCGCGCGCTGCCGATCGCGGTCGAGTTCGTGCCGGTCGGCAGCCCGGCGCCGGATGGCGCGCGCACCGAGCGGGTCGATGTCATCGCCGGGGTCGAGCTCGGCGACGAGGCGGCGCGGCGGCGGGCCGAGTGGGCGCTGATCCGGCGGATGAACAAGTCGTTCGAGGGCCCGGTCGATGCGCTGATCAACTGGCGGTTCTCGATGCGGATCACGCGGCTCCTGGCGCGGCGGTCGCTGGCGGTGACGCCGAACCACGTGACGATCGCGGCGATCTTGATCGGGCTGGCGGCGGCGGTGGTCGCGAGCCGGGCCGGCTACGCGCGGTTCGCGATCGCCGGCGTGATGCTCGAGCTCAACTCGATCCTCGACTCGTGCGACGGCGAGCTGGCGCGGCTGCGCTACCAGTACTCCAGGCTCGGCCAGTGGCTCGACAACCTGTCGGACGACATCGTCGACAACGCGTTCATCATCGCGGTCGGCGCCGGCCTGGGCGGGGTGTGGCAGTGGCTCGGCGTTCTGGCCGCGGGCGGCCGGATCCTGGTCGCGCTGACCACCTACCTCGACGTCTACCGCCGGACCGGCACCGGCGACGTGTTCGCGTTTCGCTGGTGGTTCGAGACCGGCAAGGCCACGGCCGACGACGTCTACGATCCGACGTCGCCGATCACGTGGCTGCGCTCGTTCGGCCGCCGCGACACCTACGTGTTCGTGTGGATGATCGCGCTCTGCGCCGGGTTCCCGCCGTGGGTGGTGTGCCACGGGCTGTTGATCGCGGCGGTCAACGTCTCGCTGCTGGTGCTCCACTTCACGGTGTTCCGGGCGCGCCGCGCCGGGTGAGCCGTCGGCGCACGGCAGGTCGTGGCGAGGGTGGTATGGCGGATGCATCGAGTCCATACATCTCCACACAACCCATAACCAAGAGGAACATAGACATGCCTACGTCCATGGATTCAATGATTGCCAAAGGCACCGGCGCGGTGAAGTCCGTCGAAGCGCGGCTGCACGGCCTGGTCGGTGTGTTCAGGACGCTCACCGAGCAACACGGCGAGGTCGGTGCGCTGCTGAAGCGGGTCAAGGGCCACGCCGAGAAGCGCGCGGTCCTGTGGCCCATGATCCGCCAGGAGCTGGTCTCGCACGAGAAGGGCGAGCTGCGCGAGGTCTATCCGGTGCTGCGCGAGTTTCCGGAGACCCGCGCGATGGCCGACCGCCACGAGGCCGAGGCCGGCGAGCTGAGCGCGCTGATCGATCGCATCAACTCGACGGCGACGGCATCGGAGGACTGGGGCCGGTTCTTCGAGCAGCTGGTCCAGATGGTCGAGCACCACGTCGAGGAGGAAGAGCAGGACATCTTCCCCAAGGCGCAGCAGGTGATCGGCGCGGCGCGCGCGAAGCAGATCGAGCCGAAGTTCCTCGCCGCCAAGAAGGCGATCGCCCAGACGGTGTGAGCGCAGCGCTCGAGCCTCGCGCGCGGGCCGCGACCGACGACCGCGATCCCGGCAGCCCCGGGCGCGGTCGCCGGCGCGATCGCCGCAAGGGGCCCCGCGAGCGCCGGCTGGAACCGGCGGCCGGGCTCACCCCGGGCGGCGGCGGAGCTGCCAGAGGTAGTGGTACGGGTTGTCGCGGATGAAGCCGCGCGACACGACGTCGAGCTGGCGGGCGATCCGGCGGGTGATCTTGCGCGCGGTGAGCGGGTAGCCGAGCTCCCAGTGGTGCTCGGGGATCGGCTTGTGGCGCCACGGCAGCATGAGCTTGTGGCCGAGGCTGACGTGGTGGTCGCCCCACCAGAACGACCAGCGGATCCGGAGGCCGCGGTAGGGCAGCGACAGGAACACGTGCGGGTCGGCGCGCCGCGCGAGGTTGCCCAGGCAGGTGTCGAACGCGGCGAGCGGCAGGTGCTCGAGGACCTGGAACGCACAGACGGCGTCGAACGTGAGGCCGGCGGGCAGCGCGGTATCGAGCTGGGTGATGTCAGCGACGTAGTCGACGCCGCGCGAGGCGTCGATGTCGAGCGTCTTGACGGCGACCCCGGCGTGCTCGAGGTAGCGGCGGAACACGCCCGAGCCGGGGCCGATCTCGAGCACGCTGCGCGGCCGGACGGCGAGCACGGCGCGCAGCTGGTGCCAGTATGACATCCAGCGCTCGGCGTCGTCGTAGCGCTCGAAGTCGTAGTGCGCGGGCTCGACCTGGACCTGGCCGGGCGACGACATGACGAGGCACGCTAGCACGACTCGTGGTATCAGCGAGTTGCGTGGCCGACGGCCCATTGATCGGACCCCCGGCGGGCCCCCCGGCGAGCCCCCCGGCCGGACTCCCAGCCGGACCCCCGGCTGCAACCTCGGTCGCAACGCAGGTCGCAACCCAGGTCAACCGCGGCGTCGCCTGGGCCGCCGCCGCCCAGGCGGTGATCGCGGTCAGCGACCTGATCTCGCAGCTGCTGGTGCTCGCGCTGTGGGTCGGCGCCGCGGACTACGGGATCGCCAGCGGCGCGGTCGCGTTCTACACCCTGCTCGACACCGCGGCGGACTTCGGGGTGACCTCGGCGCTGATCCAGCGCGACAACCACACGCCCGAGCGAGTCTCGACGGTGTTCTGGTTCAACTTGCTGGTGTCGGGCGGGCTCCTGGCGGTGCTGCTGGTGCTCGGCCCGCTGTACGGCTACCTGCAGGGCCAGTCGGTGCTCGGCTGGCTGTTGATCGCGTACGGCGGCAAGCTGGTGTTCCAGAACGTCTACGCGATCCCGTTCGCGCTGCTGCGCAAGGAGCTGCGGTTCGACGACATCGCCAAGGCGCGGATCGTCGCGCACCTCGCCGAGAGCGTCGGGCGGGTCGTGTTCGCGGCGTGCGGGATGACCGTGTGGTGCTGGACCCTGGCGGCGCTGACCCGCGCCGTGGTGTTCGGCGTGATCGTGCAGGCCCGCCACCCGTTCGTGCCGCGGCTGGTGTTCCGGCCGCGCGAGGTGCTCGACTACGTGCGGTTCGGGCTGCGCACCGCGGCGAGCCAGATCCTGTTCCGGCTGTACACCAGCATCGACGCGCCGATCGTGCTGTACATGTTCGGCAAGGAGGCGGCCGGGATCTACTCGGCGGCGCTGTTCATCGTGCTCGAGCCGGTCAAGACGATCTCGAACGTGGTGATCGACGTCGCGTTCCCGGCGTTCGCGCGGCTGCGCGCCGATCGCCCCGGCCTCATCAAGCAGTTCATCTGGTTCACCCGGCTGAACCTGCTGGTCGTGCTGCCGTTCGTCGTGCTGATCCTGCTGGTGATCCCCGAATACCTGAGGCTGCTCTACGGCCACAACTGGAGCCCGGCCGAGCTGGCGGCGTGCGGCACCGCGGCGCGCGTGCTGTGCCTGGTCGGGGCGCTGCGCGCGGTCGGCTTCGTCGGGCCGCCGCTGCTCGACGGGATCGGCCGGCCGGAGCTGACCCTGCGCTACATGATGATCGCCGCGATCGCGGTGCCGGGCGCGTTCGTGCTCGGCGCCCGGGTGCTCGGCCCGTACTTCGGCCTGCTGTCGGTGGCGATCGCGTGGGCGGTCGGCTATCCGGTCGCGTTCGCGGCACTGTCGTACCTGGTGGCGCGATCGATCAACCTGCCGCTCGGGGCGTACGCGCGCGGCAGCTGGGGCATCGCCGGGTGCTGCCTCGCCGGGCTGGTCGCGGGGCTCGGCGTGTCGCTGGCGCTGCCGCACGCCGGCGATCTGACGCGGATGCTGGTGATCGGTGCCGCCTCGCTGGTCGTGACGTTAGCGCTGGTCGTCACGTGGCAGAAGATCACGCCGCGCTCGGTGATCGCGGCGATCAAGGGCTGAGTCGGGCGCCGGTGGACCGGACGCGCTCGCAGGCTCGGGCTAGGCTTTCTCGTCTTCCCAGGCGATGTCCATCGAGTCGTCGTCGCCCATCGCCTTCTCGAGCATCGCGAGCAGCTCGGGATCGATGCCATTGTCCGACATCAGCTCGAGGGTATCGCGATCGATGAAGTAGTCCTGATCTTCATCGTGCTCTTCTTCGAGCTGCTCGACGAGGAAGGCGAGGTGCTTGTCGGTAATGTTTCCGATGGCATCGCCAGTATCGATCCGGATCAACCGCGGCATAGACCAGAGTCTGCCCAGCGAGGTGGTCGTGGTCAACGGGCGGCATGCTACAAGCCACCTCGTGATCGAGCCCCCCACAACCGATCTCCCTGCGACAACGGATGTCGCGATCATCGGTGGCGGGTTCGCGGGCATGGCCACCGCCTGGGCGCTGGCGCGCCGCGGTGTGGGCGCCGTGGTGCTGGAGCGAGAAGCGGCACCCGGCCAGTTCGCCAGCGGGCGCAGCGCGGGGCTCGGCCGCCAGCTCGCGGAAGATGATGCTACCAGCAGCTTGACGATCCGCGGGGCGCAGGTGTTGCGGGGGGCGCTGGCGGCGGCGTGGCAGCCGTGCGGCGGGATCTTGAGCTTCGATCAGCCAGCGGAGGCGGAGCTCTACGCGGCGCGGGCGGCGCGGCTCGGGATCGCGGCCGAGCGGATCGATCGCGCGGCGCTGCTCGCGCGGTGGCCGGAGCTCGCGGCGCTGCCGATCGCCGCGGCGCTGTCCGTGCCGAGCGACGGCCTGATCGACGTCGGGATCCTGCTGGCCGAGCTGGCGCGCGGCCGGACCGTGGTGTGCGAGGCCGAGGTCGAGCGGATCGAGCCGTCGGCGCGCGGGGTCCGGATCGGCACGCCGCGCGGCTGGATGTCGGCGCGGATCGTCGTCGATGCCGCGGGCGCGTGGGCCGGGGCCGTGGTGCACGACCCGCC
>DATBBB010000314.1:0-6535 GCA_036271215.1 Kofleriaceae bacterium
GGCCTTGGCGGCCTTGGCGGCCCTGGCAGCCTTGGCGGCCGCGGCCTTGGCGGCCTTGGCAGCCTTGGCGGCTGCCACAGCCTCCTCGGCTGGCTCCGCCTCCTCGGCTGCCGCGGCCTCGACTGCCGGTTCGGCCTCCGGCTCCGGCAGCTCCGGCAGCAGCTGGCCGTCGAGCAGCAGCGCCAGCTCGTCCTCGCTGACGACCCGAACGCCGTGCTTGTGCGCGGCCTCGAGCTTGGACGTGCCGGTATCGGCGCCAGCGACCAGGTAGCTGGTCTTCTTGCTCACCGAGCCCGAGACCTTGCCGCCGGCGAGCTCGATCCGCTTCTGGATGTCGGTCCGCGGCGCGGTCAGCGTGCCGGTCACCACCAGCGTCTTGCCGGTCAGCGGCCCCTCGCTGACCGCGCGGATCGGCTGCGCCGGATCGACGCCGCGCGCCGCCAGCTTGTCGAGCACGATCGCGACGTGCGGGTCGCGCAGGAACCGGTCGACGCTCTCGGCGATCGTCTCGCCGATGCCGTCGATCTCGCACAGCTGGGCGACCAACGCCTCGCGGTCGAGCTCGGCCGCCGCCGCGCGCAGCCCGCCGAGCGTGCCGTACTTCTCGGCGATCGGCCGCGCCAGCACGCCGCCGAGGTTCGCGATCCCGAGCGCCGCGAGCAGCCGGGCGAACGTCGCATCGGCCTTGCCCTTGGCGATCGCCGCGATCAGGTTGTCGGCCGATAGCTTGGCGAACCGGTCGAGCTGCTCGAGCTGCTCGGCGGTCAGCACGAACAGATCGGCGACGTCGTGGACCAGCTTGTGCTCGACCAGCTGCGCGACGACCTTCTCGCCGAGCCCGTCGATGTTCATCTGGCCGCGCGACGCGAAGAACTCGATCGCCGCCAGCTGCTGCGCCGGGCAGCCGAGCCGGTTGGGGCACAAGAGCGCGACCTTGCCGTCCTCGCGCACCAGCTCGGACTGGCACGATGGGCAGTGGGTCGGCGTCGCGAACGCCGGGCCCTCGCCCTTGTCCATCACCGCGAGGATCTGCGGGATGATCTCGCCGGCCTTCTCGAGCAGCACGCGGTCGCCCTTGCCGAGCCCGAACTTGCCGACGATGTCCCAGTTGTGGACCGAGGCGCGCGACACCGTCGTGCCCGAGACATCGACCGGATCGAGCCGCGCGACCGGCGTCACCGTGCCGGTGCGGCCGACGTTGCTCTCGATGTCGCGCAGGATCGTCGTGACCTGGCGCGCCGGGAACTTGTAGGCGATCGCCCAGCGCGGGAACTTGGCCGTGGTGCCGAGCGCGGTGCGCTGCGCGAAGTCGTCGACCTTGATCACCAGGCCGTCGAGCTCGTACGCCAGCTCGTCGCGGCGATCCCGCCAGCTGTGGATGCACGCGATCAGATCGTCCCAGCTGGCCGCCTTGGTGTTGTGCCCCGAGGTCGGCAGGCCGAGCGCGCGGATCCGCTCGAGCGACGCCAGGTGGCCGGCCGCGTAGCGCTCGCCGTCGACGACCTCGTACAGGATCGTCCGCATCGGCCGCTTGGCGACCTCGCGCGGGTCGAGCTGCTTGATCGATCCGGCGGCGGTGTTGCGCGGGTTCTTGAACGGCTCCTCGCCGGCCTCGGCGCGCGCCGCGTTGATCTGCGCGAACTCCTGCTTGGTCATGTAGATCTCGCCGCGCACGACGATGTCGATCGGCTCGCGCAGCCGCAGCGCCACGCCCTTGACCATCCGCGCGTTCGCCGTGACGTCCTCGCCGATCCGGCCGTCGCCGCGCGTCGCGCCGAGCGCCAGCATGCCCGCCTTGTACGTCAACTCGATGCCGAACCCGTCGATCTTCGGCTCGATCGAGAACACCGGCACGTCGCCGTCGAGCCCCTTGACCACGCGATCGAAGAACGCCTTGAGATCGGCCTCGTCGTACGTGTTGTCGAGCGACAGCATCGCCACCGGCCGCGTGACCTTCGGGAAGTCCGACACCGGCGCGTGGCCGACTCGCTTGGTCGGCGACCACTCGACCACCCAGTCCGGGTGCTCGGCCTCGATCGCCTTGAGCTGCCGGTTCAGCTGATCGTACTCGCTGTCGCTGATCGTCGGGTTGGCCTCGACGTAATACCGCCGATCGTGCTCGGTCAGCTCATCGACGAGGGTCAGGTACTCCGCGCGTGGATCTCCAGCCATGGCGCGCCGAGCATATCCGCGATCGGCGGGCGAATCCGCCGGGGACCGCGCAGCTTTGGAAATGGGGCCCGGCCAAAGATCGGCAGCTGGATCGCTAGCCGGATCGCTAGCCGGATCGCTAGATTGACCAACCTCCTGGTCAACCGTATGCTTCGAGCGTGGTGTCGTTCAACATCTACGAGGCGAAGACGCAGCTCTCGAAGTTGCTGCGCCGGGTACGCGCGGGCGAGGAGGTCGTCATCGCCGACGCAGGAACGCCGATCGCGAGGCTCGTCCCGATCGATCAGGCGAAGGGCCCGCGGACGCTCGGGACCGACCGCGGCAAGATCTGGGTCGCGCCGGACGCGTTCGATCCGCTGTCCGGAGATGACCTGGCCGCGTGGGATGGCGCACTGTTTCCCAACGCGCCGGGTCGGTCACCGGCACCGGCACCGCCATCGGCGTCGCCCCGTCCGCGCCGGACCCGGGCCCGCCCCGCCCACAAGGCCCGGCGATGAAGCTGTTGCTCGATACCCACGTGTTCATCTGGATGCATGGCGATCCGGATCGGCTGTCGAGCCGTGCGCGCAAGCTGCTCGTCGACGCCGACTCCGAGCTGCACCTCTCGGTCGTGGCGGCCTGGGAGCTCGGCATCAAGCTCGCGCGCGAACGCCTGACCTTGCCCGAGCCGCTCGAGGACTACGTGACGTCGCGGGCCCAGCGCGCCCGGATGTCGATTTTGGCGATCGAGCTCGTCCACGTGCTCGAGGCGACCGCGCTCCCACCGCATCACGGCGATCCGTTCGATCGCATGCTCGTCGCACAGGCCCGCGCCGAAGGCCTGACATTGCTGACCGCCGATCCGTGGATCGCGAAGTACGACGTCGAGACCGTCCGCGCTTGACCGCGGCGCCCGGCTTCAGCGCGAGTCGGGGCCGGAAGCGGATCGCCCAGGTCTCCTCATCGAGGACAAGGTGGCCAACCATCTGGTGATGCATGCCGCGACGGATCCGCAGCTCCTGCGTAGCGCCGGCGCACATCGGGGCGTACAAGCGGGTCATGATCGACGACGCGCCTTCCGACTCCGATCCCGTGCTCGCACGCGAAGAGCACGCCGCCCTCGGCTGGGCCGCGCTGCTCGCATCGCTCGTACTGATCTGGTTAGTCCTCCCGATCGGCGTCGGCATCCTGCTCGGCACGTGCCTGGCGTTCATGGCGCAGTCGTCGTTCGAGCGGCTCGAGCGCCGGCTCGGCAGCCGGTGGGCGGCGCTCACCACGGTGGTGTTGTCGAGCCTCACGCTGGCCGGCGTGCTCGGCGGGCTCGCGTGGCTGCTGGTCGACAAGGGCACGATCCTCATCGGTCAGCTGATGGCCACATTCGAGCGCGGCGGATTCGCCGACGAGGCGGTCGGATCGCTCGCGCGTCTCACCGAGCGGTTCGGGATGTCGCGCCTCGAGCTGGAGAACCACGCCCGCGACCTCGCTGCCGCGGCGGCCACCCGGGCCACCGACGTCGCCGAGGCGATCGCGGCCACCACCGGCAGCGCGCTGCTCGCGCTGTTTTTCGCGACGTTGTCGATGTACTACATCCTGCGCAACTGGGGCATCGTGGCGCGCAGCGCTCAGGAGACATTCCCGCTGCGCCCGCAGTACACCGCCGCGCTGTTCGACGAGTTCCGCCAGGTCTGCCGGACCACGCTGCTCGGCACCGCCGGCACCGCGCTCGCGCAGGGCGTATTCGCCACGATCGGGTACGTGATCGCCGGCGTTCCCCAGCCCGCGTTCTTCGGCGCCCTGACCGCGCTCGCGTCGTTCGTCCCCGCGGTCGGCGTGCTGCTCGTGCTGATCCCCGTCGGGCTCGGCCTGGTGCTGTCCGGCTCGCCCGGCCACGCGATCGCCGAGCTCGCCTGGGGCCTGGTGCTGGTGGTCGGTGTGAGCGACTACGTCATCCGGCCGCGCATCGTCCGCGGCGAGAGCAAGGTCCCCGCGCTGGTCACGTTCGCCGCGCTGTTCGGCGGCGTCGAGGTGCTGGGCTTCAAGGGCCTGATCGTCGGCCCCGTGCTCATGGCCCTGGCGATCACGATCCTCCGGCTGTACGCCGCGGAGACCCGCAAGCGCCGCAGCTTGCTCGTCGAACCGACGACCGAGCCCGCGAGCTGACGCGAGCCGCGTAGAACCACTCGTGCATTCGCCGGCCCCCTGTTCAGAATCGCCCGACGACCGTGATCACGCCGCCGTTGTCGTGCGGCGCGACGCCGATCATCACGCCAGGTCGCTGGATGCTCGCGATCGATGGGCCGCCGACCAGATTATCGATCAGCCACGCGATCCCGATGGTCATCGGGAGCACGCTGGCCAGGACAGCGACGTAGCCCGCTGCTCTGCTGCCATCCGACTTCGACGTCTCCCCGATATAGAGACCGGCGCCGCCGAGCACGAGTCCCCCGCCGATCAGCACACCCGGTATCAAAAACGAGCTCGACGGCTCGGGCGCCGATTCGGACGGGGTGGACGGTGCAGGTGCGGGCGTCGGCGCGAGCGTCGGCATTGACGGCTGCGCGGGAGACACCGGCACAACCGTCGTGCGCGGATCGAGATTTGTCTTCGCGATCTTGGGCGGAGGCGCCACTGCCTCCGCCGGAGGTGAATTGACGATCACGTCGGGCTGTGGATCGCGGCTCACGAGGTAGTGCGCAAGCGCGACCGCCCGTTGATTGTCGACCCGGGGATTGCCGGCGATCATCACGCACGCGCTGGTCACCGGCACGACGTGACTCGGCGAATAGGATTCGGCCGTGAGCATCGGCTGGCCTCGATCCTTCGAGAGCTTGACCAGGAGCGCGCCGGGCGCGCCGATCGCGGTCTGGGCGTAACGCGCGACAGCCTGGCCGGACTGCGTCAGCTCGGCGGCAGACGGGAACTCGAACGCGACGAACGTCGGCGAGACTTGCAGCGCCGACTCGACCTGCCAGTCGATGCCGAGCACGGAGTCCTGGTTGGCGAGCACCTCCAGCGTGTATCGACGCGCCTTGCTGTACCGATCGAGGACGAGCACGCGATACATGCCGGGCAACAGATCGACGATCGGAGCGCCCGCGCGGCGAATGACCTCATCGACGTACAGCTGCAGGCTCGGGTCGGTGAGGTTCACGGTCAGCGTGCCGCGCCCGCGCGTCGCGAGCGTCTTGCGCGTCTCCGTGTAGAGCTGTTCGGCGTCGGAGCCTGCGCGCGCGCGCGTGATCACCAGATCGGGGAACGTGCGGATCCATTCCGCCATGGCGTCCTCGCTCGGCTGAACAGCGCCGCTGCGCTTCAGCGCGAGGGCGTACGCGAGCAGCACCCTGCGAAACACCTCCCGCCGGCCGGCGTCGACGAGGTAGGCCGGGTTGGATTTCCCCAACTCGACCGCGGCGGCGAGCGCCGGCACCAGCTGCTCGAGCGCAGGCTGTCGGATCCAGGTGGCGTCGGCGAGCTCGAGCCGCTTCGCAAACTCGGCCGCCGCGAGGCCGGGATCGCTCCCGGGCAACGGGAGACGCACCCCGAACGCGTTCTGGATCCGCTTCGGGCTGGCGAAGAACCCCGGCGACAGCCGCTCCATCTCGGCGAGGAACGACACGAGCGCGGGCTCCGGCTTCTTCGGCCGCTGGCCAATGTACGCCTCGAACACCGGGAGGTTTGCTGACGCCGGCGACACGAGGCTCAGCTGGACGACCACGAGCAGGAGGAAGAATCGCATCACCTTCACAGGGTCCCCGTTCTTACCTGCGTGCACCGTATCAAGGCCGGTGCCCTGGATCCATAGCGTCTGGCTGCACACGGGTTTCGGCCGTCATCTCACGGAATCTCGTCCGCACCCATATCCGCGCGCGCGCCCCGCGTGTCGCCATCAATGTCCTTCGAGGCGATTCCCGATAGGTCCGCTGCCGGATCGGCTGCATGCCGAGCAGGGCTTGTTGCCTGAATGTGTAGATCGCCTTTCGACGGATCAACGAACATTGGGTCTGAAGCGATGTCGCCGGTGCCGGGCGGAACGACGCCAGGGCGAGCAATCGAGTAGGTATGCAGACAGGTACCACCGACCTGATCCATCTTCGTCGCCGAGCGGTTGTTGCTCATGATGTTGTTGCTGGCCGTAAACGTCCCATTGCACTGAATGGCTGGCCCGATGCCATCTTGCGTAGTGTTCAGGCTGAAGCTGTTGAAGTCGAGCCGATTTGTTGTGCTTGCACCAATGCCAAGGGCGACTCCTCCGATCAAGGAGGTATTGCTTCCGTTGTTGAAAAAGATGTTTCCGACGATCGTGAATGGGCTATTCATTGAGAAAATACCCCCGCCGGCGTTACCATTGATAATGGACTGCGAGATCGTCAGCTGCGCTCCACCG
>DATBBB010000315.1:0-3077 GCA_036271215.1 Kofleriaceae bacterium
CGCGAGCGCGGCGAGCGCGGGGCCGAGCTCGCCGAGCGAGCCGGTGCGGCGCACGTCGTCGACCGGCCACGTGATCGGCGGCGGCGGCGCGACGCGGTCGCCGTGCTCGATCCACGCGATGCCCAGGATCGTCGGCGTACCGCGCAAGAACAGCGAGACCAGGATCCCCAGGTCGCTCGCCGACGCGACGCGCAGCCCGGCCGCGTGGGCGCGATCCATCATCGTGTCGACCGCGACCGGCGCGTCGATCCGGTTGGCGCGCACCCCGCTGTCGCGCGGCGGCACGCCGCTGAGGATCGTGACGTAGCTGGGCCGCGAGATCGTCGGGTACGGCACGCGCGCGGTGGCGGCGACGCCGCGGCGGCGCAGCTCGTCGAGGTAGGGCAGGCCGGCCTCGCCGGCGCCGAGCCCGTCGAGGATCACCAGCACGACCCGGCCGGTCAGCCGCGGGGTCGCCGGATCGACGATCGCCAGCGGTTGCGCGACCACCGGCGGGGTGCGCAGCGCGAGCTCGTCGTTCCACAGCCGCGCGCGGTTGCCGAGCACGACCGCCGCGATCAGCGCGATCGCGGCGAGCCCGGCGGAGACCCCGAAGCGCATGGAGCGCATGACACGCATGACGCGCGTGACGCGCATGCTGTGACTCGAGCACGCCGGCGAGCCGATCGCCAGGCCCAGCGCGGCAGGCGCTCAGCCCGCGGGCGCGCGGCGGGCGCTTCGCCCGGCTCGAGCTCAGCCCGCGGGGGCGGCGGCGGGCGCTTCGCCCGGCTTGAACTCGTACGTGAACGTCGCGCGGCCCTCGTTCTTGTCCGGCGGCGCGAGCACGAGCCCGTCGACCGCCTTGACCACGCACTGGCCGAGCGCGGCCGGCGCGGTCGACTTCGCGGCGTCGACCTGCGGGTTCTCGATCGTGCCGGTCTTCTTGGCGACCACGAACTGCACGGTGACCGTGCCCGCCATCGTGGCGTCGGTCTTGAGCGCGTCGTCGTAGCAGCTCTTGAGCTGGGCGCTGCGGGTCTCGAGCAGCGCGCCGGTGTCGCCGCGGTAGGCCTCGAGGCCGCGCGCGGTGCCGCCACAGGCCGCGGCGGTGGCAGCCACGGCGACGGCGAGCAGGAACATCTTGGAGCGGATCATCGGTCAGCTACCTTTCTTCGGCGTCTTGGTCGGCTTCGCCGGCTTCTTGGTCTTGGGGTTGGTCTGGGTGGCCTGGTCGGTCGGGGCGGCGTCGTCCGGCGCCTTGACCATCTCGTGGTCCTCCTCGACGACCTTCTCCTTGCCGGTCGCCGGATCGATCTCGACCTTCTTCTTGGTCACGTCCTGCGCGAGGATCGCGAACTCGACGCGCCGGTTCTTCTCGCGGCCGTCCTCGGTCGCGTTGTCGGCGATCGGGTGCTCGACGCCGTAGCCGATCGCGCTCAGCGAGGTGGCGGGGATCTTGTGGTCGACGAGGTACTTCATCACCGACTTGGCGCGCTGGTCCGACAGCTTCTTGTTGTGCTTGGCGTCGCCGTCGGCGCTGGCGTAGCCCTCGATGCGGATCTGCTTGATCTGCGGGTTCTTGGTGATGACGTCGCCGATCTCGTTCATCAGGCTGAACGACTCGGGCTTGATCGTCGCCTTGTCGAGATCGAACTGGATCTTCTCGTGAATCTCGATCTTGTTATCGCGAACCTCGACGCGCGGCGGCGGCTTGACCTCGACGACCGGCGGGGGCGGCGGCGCCGGTGGGGTTCCGTTGACGGCCAGCGTGCTCTGGCCCTGAAACGTGATCGGCCCACCGCAACTCGCAAGTCCGAGGGCGCCGATAACTAACCATGTCTTCATCGTCGATCTCCTTAGGCCCGTGTGACGGGGTACCGCACGCTATGACGGGTTCGATGTGAATCTGTTCACGAAACCAGCAAAAACGTCGCGAGGTCGATCTCGCGCTCGAACTATCGGTGCTTAAAGAACAATTCATCCGAGCGCTGCCGCACAGCGGTGTTTGGAACGCAGGAATTGCCCCGATCGACAGGAATCGCGGCCCGGGAACGCTGCAATTTCTGTAGGTCCGACTGCACAACATACATTCAATCGGAATTGACCTTCAAGCTGCGCGCCGCGCGATCAGGCGTGGTCGCGCAGCAGCTCGCGCGCGATCACCAGGCGCTGGATCTCGCTGGTGCCCTCGTAGATCCGGGTCACGCGCGCGTCGCGGTACATGCGCTCGATCGCGAACTCGCGCGAGTAACCGTAGCCGCCGTGCAGCTGCACCACGCGGTCGACGATCCGGCCGCACGCCTCGGACGCGAACAGCTTGGCCATGCTGGTCTCGGCGGCGGCCTTGTCGCCTGCGTCGAGCAGGCGCGCGGCGCGCAGGGTGAGCAGCCACGCGGCGTCGAGCTCGGTGCGGCAGTCGGCGAGCACGAACTGGGTGTTCTGGAACTCGGCGAGCGCGCGGCCGAACGCGCGGCGGTCGCGGACGTAGCGCTCGCCGGCTGCGAGCGCGGCCTCGGCGATCCCGATCGACAGCGCCGCGATCCCGACCCGCCCGGCGCCGAGCGCCGACAGCGCGATCGCGTAGCCCTGGCCGCGCGCGCCCAGCAGGCTGTCGCCGGCGATCCGGCAGTCGTCGAACGCGAGCGCGACGGTGCCCGACGCGCGCTGGCCCATCTTGTCCTCCTCGCGGCCGACCACCAGCCCGGGCGCGTCGCGCGGCACGACGAACGCGCTGATCCCGGCCGGCCCCGGGCCGTCGCTGCGCGCGAACACCAGGTGGATCCCGGCGTGGGCGCCGCTGGTGATCCACATCTTGCTGCCCGACAGCACCCAGGTATCGCCGTCGAGCCGCGCGGTGGTCGTCAGCGCGGCGGCGTCCGAGCCGCACCCCGGCTCGCTGAGCGCGAAGCTCGCGGGCCCGAGCCGACCGGCGCTGTACGGCGCGAGCCAGCGCGCGCGCTGCGCGGGCGACGCGTGATCGGCGAGGATCTTGGCGACGAGGTTACTCGACGCGAGCACCACCGCGGTCGACGCGCAGGCCTCGGCGACCGCCTGCATCGCCAGCACGTAGCCGACGTTGTCGGCGCCGCCGCCGCCGA
>DATBBB010000316.1:0-8272 GCA_036271215.1 Kofleriaceae bacterium
CGAGCAGAACACGATGTGGTGGAGCTGCGACAGGTACTGGGTGCGCGACGGATCGGTCGACGCCTTCACCGTCGGGTCGGTCGAGATCCAGACATTCACGCCGCGGGTCTGGGCCGCGACCAGCGCCATGTGTCTCATCGCCCGAGATAGGACCGACCATCGGCGCGATGTGAACGTCGCGCCGCCAAAATTTCGTGAGGCCGCGGCCACGGGCGCGCGTCGGCGGCAAGTTGTATTCGCGTGAAGCGAGCGCCTCGCGCGGGAGATGCTGCGTGCCGGCGGTCCTCGAGCGCTACCTGGCCGCGATCGAGCCTAACGACGAGCGGATCATTGGGTGCCGGACGCGATCGCAACTACACCGATGCGGCCACTGTGCTGGCCTCTCTCCGAGGTCGTCGCCCTCGAGCTTCGACTCGACGCGTACGTTACGAGCATCGCGCGCCGTTGTCAGCGCCCGCGGCGCTCGTCGAGGACCACCGCGCCGCGGGAGACGCGCGGGTGCCCACGGTGCGCGGCACTGCACGTATGTTGCGCACTGCGTTTCGTGCGTTGCGCTTTGTCTGCTCGAGGCAGCGCCGCTCTGCCGGCCGCGGTTCGCCAAGCACGCGAGTCTTCTGCGCCCGCGCCTCGGCACACCGGTTGCTTTTGACTGTGCCGTCCACAACAACTCGCTACCGAAAGACGAAAGACCATGAACACGAACACCAGCCTCGAGACGATCAACGTTGAGCAGCTCACCTCGGTCACCGGCGGCTTTGACTGGGGCCAGCTCGGCCACGCGGCGGTGCAGGGCGCCGGTCCTGGCGCGGTCAAGGGCGCGGTCAAGGGTGCGCTCAAGGGCGCCGTGATGGGCGGGATCGACGGCGCGGCGGCGGAAGGCGCCGGGGCGATCCCGGGCGCGCTGGTCGGCGGGGCGATCGGTGCGGTCAAGGGCGGCGCGATGGGCGCGGCGACGGGCGCGGCCAAGGGCGCGTACCACAACGTCGGCCAGCAGCTCGGCCTCTGGCACTAGAATCTATCTGCGCGTCGCCGGCCGCGCGTACTTCGATCTACGACTCGACGATCACCCGCGCGGGAGATGCTGCGCACCGGCGGCTTCCCCCGAGCTCTACCTGGCCGCGATCGGTAGTAGACGTGGTGTTCGATGTCCGGGATCCGCTGGAGAACTTCTGACGCGTCGACGAAGGCCTCGCCGCGATCCGCGTCGGCGATCCGCGTCGGCGATCCGCGATGGTGCGAACTGGTACGTGATGCTCTTGCTGTCATCGTACGGCTACTCGACGTACCGCGGGAGCTGACGATCGGCGGTGAATTACGTCCGGTGATCATCGAGCGGCAATGCTGTGTAGCCGCTGCCGACTCCACCCGTCTGCGACCCCAGTGATCGCGGCTCGCTATTCTGTGAACCGAGGCCGCATGCGCATATGCTGCTTGGGTGGTAACGGCCAGCAGGGAGCGACTCAGGGCGCGCTGGAACGATCTCCAGCATGCTCCCGCCGGGTTGAAGGGCTCTGCGCTTACAAGATGGAATCGTGGCCGCGGCTACGAGCTCGAGAATCTGTTGTTCGAGTTCGCGCGGCATTTCAAGGGAAGCTACGCGGCAAGCTGCTCGGAACGCTGGGGCTATTCGTGTCGGTCAATGGCTTCGCTGTCGATGCGCCGTCAGCGCTCGTCTTCGGCAAGGAGATCGACGTCATCCTGGCCGATCGCAGTTTCTGGAAGCTGGTTACAGCGCTGTGTTTGTCGTGGTCGATGCCGACACGGTGATCGCAGCGGACGTAGGCTTGCAGAAGCAGCGTCTCGCCGAGGTGTACCGGCGCTATGGTCTCGAAGATCGGGTTCAGGTCGTGATGGCCGTCCCGATGCTTGAAACCTGGTTGCTGGCGGACTATGTCGAGCATCCGGAGCGCAGCTTGCATCCGAAACAAGATCTCGCCAGCCGCGTCGGGCCGATGGACGGCAACGTCATCCGGTCTCTCGCCGCGAAGATCCGGATCGAAGTCGTGCGTCGGCGCGCCAAGAGCTTCGACGAGTTCGTCACCGGTCTCGAGGTGTTCGCGCCTTCCAAAGCTAGGCGCGCTTCGTAGCTCGGCAGAACGCGGCATCGGACCGATCCGGCTTCAAGCACCACGCGATCACCAAGCCTTGGTCCAAGGACCAGGAGCAGGCGACAGCCCGTCTCGGGGCTACCGCCGGTCGCTCAGGCAGGTCGCGGACAGCACCTCGAGCGTGTCGAGCGTGGGGCTGACGTCGAGCAGGTCGGGCAGGCCGTCGTGGTTGACGTCGGCGATGATCGGCGCCATCAGGGTCGGGCCGGTCTTGTAGTCGGTGCGCGGGCCGAACGTGCCGTCGCCGCGGCCGGCCAGGATCGCGATCACGGCGTGGTCCGAGCTGGCGATCACGGCGTCGAGCTGGCCGTCGCGGTCGACGTCGGCGACCGCGAGCACCGCGACGCCCGCGATGCCGTCCATCGGCGGGACGGCGATCGCCGCCGGCGCCTCGATCGGATCGCCGGTCGAGCGGAGCGCGTGACGGCGCGGGCTTGCGCTGAGCAGGTCGCTCGCGTCAATCTTTCGAGGTGAGATCGCTGGTGCTCGTGGCTGTGGTGGCATGTGGCACTGGCACAACGCCGGTGCCGGGGCCGACGCACGGGCCCGGCGAGCCGACCGCGGCCGCAACGCAGCCGCCGACCGCGACCGTAACGCAGCCGCTGGACGCGACCGCAACGCAGTCGCCGGCCGCGGCCACAACGCAGTCGTCGGCTGCGCAGGCCGCAGCGTCGAGCCACACCGCGGCGGCGCTGGATGAAGCGGCCGAGCGGTTCGCGGGGCTCGCGCGCGAGTTGCGCGAGCCGAAGCTGTTCGTCGAGGCGCGCGAGGCGATCGTCGCGCTGCACCAGCTGGCGCGCTGGAAGCATGCGACGGCGAACACCCGGCCGTTCGAGCCCGAGAGACTCGATGCCGCGGTCGCCGCGATGGCCTCGCTGACCGTGACGCTCGACGATGCCGCCGCGGAGCTGCGCGCCGGCCACATCGCCGAGGCGATCGCCGCGGTCGATCGCGCGGTGACCGACGCGCTCGAGCGATCGCTCGGCTCGCTACCGAGCGATCTCGTCGACGAGCTCGAGCGCGAGCGCGACCAGGTGTGTGCACACGAGGCCCGCGCCGCGGCCTGCGCGCGGGTCCCGGCGATCAGCGCCGCGTTCGACGGCGCGACCAAGCTGCGCGCGGAGCTCCGCGACACGCTCGACGACGCGGTCCGCCGGATCAGGCAGGCCGGCGGCGCCTCGCTCGATCTCCGTACCCGGACGGCGCTCGCGCATGCGGTCGGTGAAGGCCCGGCGTTCGGCGCGCCGTGCGGCGCCGAAGATCTGTGCGCGTGGGCTCAAGCGTGCATGCCGGCGACGCACACCTGCGAGCACCGATGCTTCACCGGCGCCATGGAGCCGTGCCCGGATCGCCGGGCCTGCGTTCACATCCCGTCACTCGACGGCACCTACTGCCGCGACGCACCCCCGTAGACGGCTAGCGCGAGCATGCGAGCGCGTCCGGGGTCCGTATAGCCGAGCGTTTCGCGAGGCGATCGAGGCGACGGAGTCCGTATGCCATACGGACTCCTATCTAGATCTTGCCGTAGAGCACCACCGGGCCATGCGCCCCGGATCCACCGCCGGTGGGCTCCATGGTGACGCCGAACGCGTCGAGGTTACCCTCGCGGATCGCGGTGATCTCGCCGGTGTGCACGGCGCCGGACGAGTCGGCGGTGAGCAGGCCCTGCGGGATCTGTTGCTCGCCGCGGATGGCCCACAGCTGGAGCACCTTGCCCTGGGGGGCGCGCAGGCCGTCGCCGACGACGAACACCCGGGTGTCATCGGCGCGGTAGATCAGGTTGGCCGGCGGGGTGCCGCCCTGCGGCGCCAGCGCGACGATCCGCGTTCCCGGCCGCTGGAGCATCGCGATCGCATCCCGCTGCAGCCTCGCATCGCCGCGGTCCTGCGTGAGCTCCGCCATGCACTGCGCGCCCCGGGTCTGGTCGTCGGCCGCGCTCGCAGCCAGCTGCCGGCGATCACGGAGCAGGCCGATCACGACCAGGACGGCCGCCGCCGCGACCGCCCAGCCGGCCTGCGCGATCCATCGCCGCGCCCTGCGCGCACGGGCCGGTGGCGCGTGGCCCGCGCCGGCGATGGCACCGGCCGCCGCCCCGCCGCCCTCGACCGCGCCCTCGATCGCGCCCTCGATCGCGCTCTCGATCGCGCCCCAGGTCGCGGGCGCCGGCGCCACCGGCTCGAGCGCGCCCGGGATCATCGCCACGGCGGCGGACGCCCTGCGCAACGCCTCGAGGCAGCCCTGGTGCGCGGCCTGCCGCTGGTGCGCCTCGCACGCCGCGCGCTCATCGTCGTCGAGGCTGCCGAGCGCGTATTGCATCACCAACTCCTGGAACTCGGCGCAGGTCATGGCAGATCCTCCTCGTCGAGCACACTGGACAGCTTCGCCATCGCCGCGCGGACCCGGGTCTTGATCGTACCCAGCGGGGTCGCCAGCCGCCCCGCGATCTCGCTGTGCGACAGCCCCTCGTAGTAGGCCAGCTCGAGCGCGCGGCGCTCGTCGGCCGATAGCTCGGTGAGCGCGGCGTGAACCCGGTCGCGTAGCTGGCGGTGCGCGACGCTCTCGACGGCGTTGCGCGGAGGCTCCGAGAGCTCGCCGCCGGCAACCACCCGGTCCGCGAGGCGCTCGATCACGCCGCGGCCACGCAGCCGATCGATGGCGCGATAGCGCGCGATCGACAGCGCCCAGGAGCGACCGGTGCCGCGCGCGGGATCGAACGTGCTCGCGCGGCGCCAGATCTCCACGAACGTGTCTTGCACCACCTCCTCGGCGTCGCCCCGCGACCGGAGCACCCGCAGCGCCAACGCGAGGGCCATGGGCGAGAGCTCATCATAGAGCGCGCGCAGCGCCGCGCGGTCCCCGGCGGTCACGCGGGCCAGCAGGGCATCGCAGTCGTCCTCCCGACGCCGGACCGGTACCAGCGCGGCGAGCAGGAAGCTGAACACCCCAAGCACGACGCCACTATACGACGGCCCTCCAAGATTTCGCATCTGCCCCAATCCGATCGGTCCGCGGCGCGCGTATGGCTTGCGACACCGCCTTCCCACGCTTTCCGAACCAGCTCGGCACCGCGGCCCGCCGAACGGTCGACCGTTGCGACGTTGCGTCGCGCGCTCACCGAACCCGGACCGCCGTCCGCCGGACTCGTCCGCGCCGCACCAGCGCGCCTCGCCGCGCGTTGTGTTTTCCGATCTTTCTCAGGTTCAGATTGGCAATTTTTTTTTGGAGGTTATATGTTCCGTTTCGCAACACTCGATATCACACTCGCCAGCACGCTACTCGCGGCCGCGCTCGCAGCCGGCTGCAGCGACGAGCCTTCCGCCTCGCCCCCGCCGAGCACCGCGCCGGGCGCCACGCTCCGCTGCGCGAGCAGCGGCAAGAACGCCTACGCCACCTACGGCCAGCCCGCGTTCTTCACCATCACCAAGAACGTGCTCGCTCACGTCGGCACCGAGCTGACCAGCAACGGCGAGGCCAACCTCGGCGACTCGATCCCGAACGTCGGTACCGGCACGCTACCGTCGAACCACGACGACACCAAGACGTTCGAGGGCAAGGTCGCCGCGTATTTCGTGTGGGCCTACGGCGGCCCCGCGCAGATCACGTACACCGACGGCGTCACCTACGACGGCCCGCAGGACATGACGGCCGCCCACGTCGGGATGAACCTCACCGGCGCGCAGTACGACTACTTCGTCGCCGGCATCGTCGCACCGGCGCTGATCGACAGCGGCATCCAGCACGGCACCGGGGGTAGTCCCGACGACATCGCGACCTGCTTTGCGCCGGTCGTTGCCGACCCGACCTACAAGGCCGCGATGGTCGGCCAATGACGGCGTCGCTCGATCCCGCGCTCGATCCCGCGCTCGATCCCGCGCCGCTCGAGGCTGCGCGCCGCGGCTCGGCCCGCGGTCGCCGGCGGTGGGCGCGCTGGGCGGCCGGCGCGATCGCCGCCCTGCTCGTGGCCGCGACCGCGCTGCACCTGCCGGTCGTGCGCCCCTGGCTCGCGGCGCGCGGTCACACCGGCGGCGCGGTCTGCCCGTTCGGTTACGGTCGCGCCACCACTGCCGCCGGCCGGCGCTCCGGGCGTGATCGCGTCGCGGCGCCGCGCGGCACCACCGCCGCGCACGCGCGGCCGGCGCTCGGCTTCGATCTCGACCACGCGACCGCCGCCGACCTCGCGCGCTGGGCCTCCGCCAACAGTGTGTCCTGCGAGTTGCACCACGGCGGCACCCAGATCGAGTGCTCGCAGGTGCCGGCTGCGGCGCTCCCCGACGCGGGCGCGCCGGGCATCATCAGCCTGGCGTTCGCGCTCGGCGACGACGGTACCCTCGCATCGATCCGCGCGGTGCGGCGCGACGCGGATGCCGCCGCCATCGCCGCCGCGTTCGCGGCGCTCGAGCACCAGCTGACCGCGCGCGCGGGTCCACCGATCGCACGCGCCGGCGACGCCACGCCGGACGGTCTGGCGACCGCCACGCTGCGCCAGGCGATGGTCGAGTACCGGTTCGCCGACTACCGGGCCGTCGTCCGCGCCACCAACATGGGCGATGGCTTCGTCCTGACCGAGGACTACGCGGCGCTCGCACGATCGTGACCCGGGCGGCCACCAGATCTAGCGTAGCTGAGGTGTGTCCTCGGTTACTGCTCGGCGCGATCCTCGAGCGTGTCGCCGGCGCCCCGAGCGGTGCTAATTTTTGTGCAATCGGCCGCGAGCCGCCGTCCTATCGCGGCATGCAGAAACTCAAGCTCCTCATGTGCGCCGCCCTGATCGCGGCCCCGTTCGTCGCCTATGCCGATGCCGTCGATTGCTCGTCCACATCACGCTGGAACTCCGACAAGAACTACAAGAAAGGCGACCGCGTCTGGTATCACGGGTTCAGCAGCGAATACCAACTATACAGTTGCGACAAGGACCAGTGCCACGGCGCGGGAAGCCACGAGCCGGGTGGCGGCGACTGGAAGTTCGTGGGGCATTGCGACAAGACTCCGAGCTAGTCAATCAGCGTGACCTGGCTCTCGATGTCGTAGTCTACCGACCGGCGCGCAGCGCGTCGCGAAAATCGCGCATCGCCTCGGTCGCGCTGCGGCGATCGAGGAACTTGCCGACCTTCAGCCGGCGATGGATCTCGAGCTTGTCGATACTGCCGCTGGTCCAGATCACCTCGATCACGAGATCGGGTCGATCCTTGTCCTGGTCCGGGCCGACGATGTAGCACTCATCGGGCTCGACGCCTGCGAGCTCGGGCGCGCCCTTCAGCGTCGCCGGAGGTCGATGTCGAGCTCAATCCATATCTGCTCAGGCGGAACTCCGCGAGTCATGGCGTTGAACGCGGCGTAGTCGAGTGGCTCAATGGCTCGTACAAAGTGTTCGAGCAGCACGCCGGCGCGGGCCACGCGCTCACCGTCGCGGAACAGCGGGGCCGCGTCGTTGATGAGGCCGAGCTTGGCGAGCAGGCGATCGAACCACCGGTCGGCCGGATCGCGATCGGCCGAGAACTCGAGCGGCTCGTCGTCGGTGGCCGCGGCGGGTCCGGACAGGTTTGGGTCCGCAGCCGGCCCGGGCGATTCGGCTGGCTCGGCGGCGGCCGGTGCCGGTCCGGACAGGTTTGGGTCCGCAGTCGGCCCGGGAACCGGCAGCTCGATCTGCGCGGGCTCGGCCGCCGGCCAGCCCAACCGGCGAAGTTGCTTGCGGACCGCCTTCTCCGACACGCCGACGGCGGCGGCGATCTGGCGATGGCTCTTGCCCTGTGCGCGAAGGCTGTGGACACGACGGTCGCGCGAACGGTCGAGCCGTGGCCGGCCTGCCGGGTAGCCGCCCGGACGCCCGAGCGCGACCAGGCCGCCGCCCTCGAACCGGCGCTGGTAGCGGCGCACGCTGCGCGCGGAGCGCCGGAACGCGCGGGCGACCTCGTTCTGATCCGCCCACCCCTGCGTCACGAGCTGCACCATCGCGTATGCCTCGGCCATCGCGTCGCCGACGGCGTAGTGCACGATCGGTACGCCGGCCACGAGCACGGCGCGATGCCCGTCGCGCGTCTGCAGCAGACAGCGCACGTTGATCCCGACCGCGTCGGCCGGTGTGGTCTCGGGCGGGAACAGCTCGCGCTGGGGCGGCTCGGGCATCCGCCGAGCATCGCCGCGCGGCCGGAAAACCGGACAGGTTT
>DATBBB010000317.1:0-31257 GCA_036271215.1 Kofleriaceae bacterium
GCGCTGGCGTCGATCCCCGGCTTGGGCAGCGGCAGCCCGCACAGCAGCTTGACCGCGAGCGACGCCGCCGCGGCGCCGAACACCGACGGCACGAACGCGACCGAGCCCTCGACCCGGTTGCGGTGCTCGCAGTCGTTGACCCCGTTGTCGCCACCCGGGCACACGCAGCGGAACGCGCCGTCGTCGTAGGCCAGCGCGATCGGCGCGATCGGCGCCTCCTCGGAGAACACCGCCCAGATCCCGAGCGGCCGCGTGCAGTCGAGGCCGTGCTTGCGGCGCAGGTGGCGCCGCAGGTCGCGCGCGAACGGATCGATCCGGGTCTCCGACAGATCGCCGATCCGCACCGCGGTCGGATCGAGCCGGGCCGCGGCGCCCATCGCCGACACGCAGCGCAGCCGGTCGCGCAGGCAGGTCGTGATCAGGTGCAGCTTCGCCGCCATGTTATCGATCGCGTCGATCACCACGTCGGGCTCGGGGGTCAACAGCCGGGCCGAGGTCTCGGGGCCGTAGAACTCGGCGCGCGGCTCGATCGTCGCGTCGGGGTTGATCAGCCGCAGCCGCTCGGCCATCACGGCGACCTTGGATTTGCCGAGCGTGCCCTTCTGGGCGTGGAGCTGGCGGTTGACGTTGGTGACGCAGATCCGATCGTAGTCGACGAGGATCACCCGGCCGACGCCGCTGCGGACCAGCGCCTCGGCCGCGAACGAGCCGACCCCGCCGACCCCGAGCACGGTGACCGTGGAGCTCGCGAGCCGCGCCACGCCGGCATCGCCGATCAGGCGCGCCGTCCGATCGAACCTGCGATGCGTCACCGCGGGATTGTTGCGGATGGCGCCCGGCTGTCAACCCGCATCGTGCGCCGGATGATGGTCGATGCTTGCCGATGCTTGTCGATGCCCGCCGGCGCCCGCGCGATGCCCGCGGCCCCACATGCTAGGGTCCGCGCGTGCTGTCGGCTCCGCCCCCGTCTTCGCCGCCGCCCGAGCACGGCCCCGCCGCGCCACAGGCGCTGGTGTTCCCCGACGAGGCGTTTCGCGCGCATCCCCCGGCGGCCGGTGCGCCGCGGCCGTTCCGGCTGCCGGCGATGAAGTCGTTCAGCCTGCGCAGCGGGATCAAGGTCTACCTGGTCGAGCAGCACGCGCTGCCGCTGGTGTCGATGGATCTCAACTTCGACGGCGGCGCGGCGATCGATCCGCCGGGCAAGGAAGGCCTCGCGAGCGTGTGCATGGCGCTGCTCACCGAGGGCACCGAGCAGCTCGACAAGCTGGCGTACACCGAGCGGCTCGCCGACACCGCGTCGAGCATCGGCGGCTACGCCACGGATGACTCGGTCGGCGTGACGCTGTCGAGCCTCGGCAAGCACCTCGACGCGACGTTCGCGCTGTTCCTCGAGACCTTGCGCGCGCCCGGGTTCCGCCGCTCGGACTTCGAGCGCATGATCAAGCGCCGGATCGAGGGCATCAAGCAGGCCAAGGGCAGCCCGGCGTCGGTCGCGGGGCGGATCAGCGGCACCGTGCTGTACGGGCCGGACCATCCGTTCGGCACCGTGATCACCGAGCGCTCGCTGGCCGCGCTGACGCTCGACGACTGCCGGGCGTTCGCCCGGACCTGGCTGTCGCCGCGGCACGCGCGGCTGTTCGTCGTCGGCGATCTCACCGAGGCCCAGGTCCGCGGCTGCTTCGATGGGCCGCGGCTCGCGGGCTGGGCCGGCGCGGCGGTCGGTGCCCCGGCGCCGGTCGTTCCGGCGCTGCCGGCGCCGCGCACGCTGCCCGGCCGGATCTTCTTCGTCGATCTACCGGGCGCGACGCAATCTACGGTGTCGTACCTGCAGCTCGGCCCGCGCCGCACGTCGCCGGCGTACTTCGCCACCGCGCTGCTCGGTGCGGTGCTCGGCGGCGGGTTCACCAGCCGGCTCAACATGAACCTGCGCGAGGCCAAGGGTTACTCGTACGGCGCGCGCGGCCAGTTCAGCTATACCAAGTCCTCCGGCGTGTTCTCGGCGAGCGCGCCGGTGACCGGCCACGCCACCGTGCAGTCGATCCTCGAGATCGATCGCGAGATCAAAGGCCTGTGGGCCGGCAAGCCCGCGTTCGCGATCAAGCCCGACGAGCTCGAGCGCGAGAAGCTCGGAGCGATCCTCGGCCTGCCGGGCCGGTTCGCGACCGCGCAGGGCGCGCTCGGCCAGTACCGCGGCCTGGTCTACTTCGGCCTGCCGGGCGACTACTACGATTCCTACGTCGACCGGGTGGGCAAGGTCTCGGCGTCCGAGGTCATGGCGGCGGCGGCGCACCAGCTGCGGCCGGGCCAGGCGGTGTACGTCGTCGTCGGCGCCGGCGACGCGCCTCAGCAGATCACCTCCGAGCCAGCGGGTGCCTCGCCGGCGTTGCGCGATGCGCTCGCCGCGCTCGCGGCGCGCGGCGACGTGGGCAGCGGTGGGCTCGTCGAGATCGACGCCGACGGCCGGGTGATCGCGCGCTGACCCTGTCACCGGCGGCGCTCCCCTGTGGGCACAGGTACGAAGCGTGACTACCTGCTGCTGGGCGTCCCGGGCCTCCCGGGGGCTCAGGCGTCGGATCCGGCACGAAGCTCGCGAGCAACTCGCGGTAAGCTCGGCTGTCATGGGCGGCCTGTTCGCAAGACGCGCGGTGAGGAGTCGCGTGAGCCCGCGAGGCTTCACCCTGCTCGAGCTGTTGATCACGCTCAGCGTGACGACGATCGGGCTGGTCGGCCTGCTGTCGCTGCACCTCAGCATCGCGCGCGGCAACGACGGCGCGAGCCGCTCGGCCGATGCCCAGCAGATCGCCAGCAGCGAGATCGAGTCGCTGCGCGGGCTGAGCGTGCCGGCGATGTACCTGGCGCTGACCGGGACGGAGACGCCGGCGCTGCCCACCACCGCGCGGGTCCGGACGGCGACCGGGCGCAACGGGATGCGGTTCACCGTCAACACCCAGGTCCAGCCGGTCGCGGCGTCGCCCAGCCTGCTCAAGATCCGGACGTGGGTCACCTGGACCGACGACGGCGGCACGTTCGGCGCCAACGCCGGCCAGCTCGATCATCAGCTCGCGCTCGAGCTGATCCGCACGCTGGAAGACGCGTTATGACGCGCGGCCGGGACCGCGGCTTCACGCTGATCGAGCTGATGATCTCCCTGGTCGTCAGCTCGCTGCTCGTCGGGCTGATCCTCGCGATCTTCTCGCGGATGTCGATCTCCTACCGCGGCCAGCAGCAGATCGCCGGGGTCCAGCAGGTGATCGCCGCGGCGCGCGCGACGATCGAGCTCGACGCCAAGCAGGCCGGGTTCGAGATCTCGCAGGGCTTCACGATCGCCGGCGACGCGACGCCCAAGACGATCCACCCACCGGTCGAGATCATCGACAGCGCGACCGGCCCCGATCAGATCGCGCTGTTCTATGCCGATCCCTCGGCGCAGGCGGTCGTGACGGCGGTGGGCGCCCCCGACTGGATCTCGACCTCGGCGGTCACGGTCGACTCGGTCACCGGCTTCACCGTCGGTGGCCTCGTGGTGATGGTCAACGTCAACCCCGCCGGGCTGGCGGGGCTTGGCGCGGCGGATCCGACGATCGCCACGTTCGACGCTTGCGTGCTGCAGATCGCGTCGATCGCCGGGACCAACCTGACGTTCGCGACCACCGGCGCGTGGGGCAGGCCGAGCTCGCCGCAGTGCACGGCGCCGACCCTGAACACCACGATGATCTACAACTTCATCGCGCACGCCTACCGGATCGACACCTCGATCGACCCAACGATCCCGACGACGAGCGACCTGTATCCGTCGGCGCGCGGCACGCTCCAGATGTCGCCGACCGGTGGCCTGCTCAACTCCGCCGCCGATAACTGGAGCGACCTCGCCTACGGGTTCACCGACCTCCAGGCCGCGGTGCGGTTCTACGATGGTGACCTCACCGATCAGGACGGCGACGCCGATGCCACGCGCGACTGGTACTCGGGGCCGGCCGGCGCGGCGCTCACCGCCCCGCAGCCACCGTCGCCGCCGTTGCCGCTGCCGGCGCTCCAGATGTCGATCAGCCTGGTCGCCAAGACCGATCGCGAGATCGAGGGCATCTCGACGTCGCAGACCCCGGCGCTGATCGGGGCCCCGACCGATTACAACTCGATCGGCAACCACCCGTCGGTGGCGCTGCCGGCGCAGGCGCCGTGGGCGGCCGATCCCTTGCTCAAGGGCGCACGGGTCTATCGCTACGTCACGTTCCAGGTCGACCTTCGCAATATCGGGGTCGGGCGGTGAGGCGGCGCCGGGCTCGCGGGCCGTCCGGCTTCACGCTGACCGAGCTGATGGTCGTGGTCTCGATCATCGGGATCCTCGTCACGATGGCGGTGGTCTACATGCGGCCCCGGGTCCGGCCGATCGACGCCGCGGTCCGCGTCGGGGACCTGTTCCACGAGGGCAGCCGGCGCGCGGTGGCGCTCGGCCCGGTGCGCGCCGACGTCGTCGCGGTGTTCGGGCGCGCGCGGACCCAGATCACGACCAGCATCGTCGTGCCGTCGTGGGGTGGCACCGCGGTACAGTTCACGCTGCAGCGGCTCCAGGAGGGCGCGCCCGGCGCGGCGAGCTGGGTGTTCGTGGACTCTTACATCGTCGACCGCACGGTGGTTCCCGTTCAGTGGGCGCCCGGCGTGGGCGACTCGACGATGCCCGGCATCACCGCCGACTTCACGGGGAGCCCGGGGTTCACCTCGCAGTGCCGGCCCAATGGCACCTGTGACCCGCGCACCGTGTTCTTCCAGGCGGCGATCGCCGGCCCGGCCTACGAGCAGCTGAGCAAGCTGTCGGTCATGCCACTCGGCGGCGCGATCACCACCCGCACGGACTGGAACTAAGCGCGGCGTCGCGCGACACTCGGGCGGTGATGCCTGCAGCGATCCGTGACCTGAACCTCGGGCGAGCGTTCCTCGTGGCTTTCCTGGTGCTGGCTTCGGCGGGGTGTCCGCCTCAGCTGCCGCTCTACGACTACGCCAAGGAGCCGGACCCGCGCGCCGCCGAGCTGGTGCTCGGGGTCGGCGATCTGATCGCGATCAACGTCTGGGAGAACAACAACCTCAACACCGAGGCGACGATCCGGCCCGACGGCACGATCACGATGCCGCTGGTCGGCGACATCAAGGCGGCCGGCGAGACCCCGACGACGCTCAAGAACAACATCAAGACCCGGCTGCAGAACTTCGTGAAGCTGCAGGGCACCGAGATCACCGTCGCGGTGAAGTCGTGGAAGAGCTACCGGTTCACGATCCAGGGCGAGGTGTCGCGCGCCGGGGTGTTCACCTCGGATCAGTTCGTGACCGTCGCCGATGCGCTCGCGCTGGCGGGCGGGCTCAGCCGGTTCGCCAAGCGCAGCGAGGTCGTGTTGATGCGGCGCGACGCCAAGGGCAAGATCCGCCAGATCCCGCTCGACTACGAGGCGCTGGCGTCGGGCAAGCGGCCCGACATGAACATCTACGTGCTCGCCGGCGACACGATCTGGGTCCCCTGAGGGGCCAACGTCGTAACCAACGTCCACACCAGGCGACAGTGGGGCTAGTTGGCGACATCAACCCAGATCGGCGCTATCGCGAAGCTCGGGCTCGAAGCTCCGGCGCGGCCAGTGAACTGGATTATTTACAGTATACACCAATTTATCTATCGTAGTCTGGTGATCGACTGGCAAGATTGCGCGTTCGAGTGCCTGGCTGTGGCACCGTCATCGCCTGGTTGATACGCTGGTCCTCATCGACCCAGGGACCCAGGTCGAGAGAGGGCGTCGCGTGCGCAAGAAGATCTTCATCGTAGATAACGACATGATCTCGGTGTGGGTATATCCGGAACACCACATGATTCATCATCAGATGAACTCCTACTGCTACGGCGAGAAGTTCTACCAGGCGCTCACCAAGGGCGCCGAGGCGCTGGAGCGCTATCACGCGACCAAGTGGCTGTCCGACAATCGCCACAATGGGGCGCTGCCCGCCGAGGATGCGGTGTGGACCGAGAAGAACTGGTTTCCGAGAGTGAAGGCCGCGGGCTGGCGGCACTGGGCGGTGGTCCATCCGGAGAAGGTCGTCGGTCAGCTCAACATGTCGCGCTTCGTCAAGAAGTACGGCCAGCTGGGAATCAACGCCCGGACGTTCAGTGACGTCGACGAAGCGTTCCATTGGCTCGACGCCGAGATCTAAACATCATCCAGCTCCGCGCGAAGATCGCTCGTTGCTCCAGGAGGGGATGGTAGCGGCTGCCGAGAAGTTACGTCGCGGGCGGGGCTTGATCTGCCGCCGCGCCGGGTGACAATCAAGTCATGATCGCCGCCGCGTTACCCATCGACGAGCTCGAGCGCCTCGCGGCGGTGCGGCGCTACCAGCTGCTCGACCAGCCCGCCGAGGAGGAGTTCCAGCGGATCGCGACCCTGGCGGCGCGTGCCCTCGCGGTCCCGATCGCCCTGGCGTCGCTGGTCGACGAGAGCCACCAGTGGTTCATCGGCTGCGTCGGGCTCCGCTCGCAGCGCACCACACGCGAGGTCTCGTTCTGCGCGCACGCGATCCTGTCGGAGCGTCCGTTCCTGGTCCACGACGCGACCGCCGATGCCCGGTTCGCGGATAACCCGCTCGTGCTCGGGGATCCGCGGATCCGCGCCTACGCCGGCATCCCGCTGATCACGCCGGACGGGTTCCGGCTCGGCGCGCTCGCCGCGATCGATACCGCGCCGCGCGAGTTCAGCGCCGAGGACGTGCTCGTGCTCGGCGAGCTGGCCCAGGTCGTCGTCGATTCGCTCCAGCTGCGGTTCGTGCGCCAGCAGCTCGAGCAGCGCAACGCCGAGCTCACCGAGCAGTCGGCGATCCTGCTCGCGATCCTCGACTCTGTGGGCGAGGGGGTCGCGGTCACCGATTGGCAGGGCGAGCTCATCCGGCTCAACCCGGCGGCCGAGAGCATCATCGGCTACGGTGCGCACGATCTCGAGCGCCGCCAGTGGGTGCGCGACCACGGCGTGTACAAGGTCGACCGCACGACCAGGCTCGCGTTCAGCGAGCTGCCGCTCGGGCGCGCGCTGGACGGGCAGCGCGTCTCGCGGTTCGAGATGTTCATTCGCAACCCCGATGCTCCGGACGGCAAGTTCGTGTCCGCGTCGGCGCAGCCGCTGTACGACGTGGCGGGCGAGATCACCGGCTGCGTCGCGACGTTCGCCGACGTGACCGATCTGCACCTCAAGAACGAACGGCTCGCCGCGCTCGCGACGACCGACGTGATGACCCAGGTCGCGAACTACCGCGGGTTCCGCGAGCGGCTCGATCTGCTGGTCGCCGAGGGCAATCGCGGCCGGCGGTTCGGGCTCGTGTTCGTCGACGTCGATCACTTCAAGCGGTTCAACGACGCGCACGGCCACCAGACCGGAGATCGGGTGCTCGCCGCGGTCGCGCGCTGCCTCGCGGGGCGGATCCGCAAGACCGACCTCGCGGCGCGCTACGGCGGCGAGGAGTTCGCCGTCCTGCTCACCGACATCACGCTTGGCACCGCGCTGCTGCTCGCCGAGAAGCTGCGCGCCAGCGTCGAGTCCCTCGATCTCGCGCACCCGGTCACCGCCAGCTTCGGCGTCGCCATGTTCGAGCCCGAGATGGCCGTCGACGCCCTGATCAAGCTCGCCGACGATGCCGTCTACGACGCCAAGCGCGCGGGCCGCAACTGCGTGCGGTTCCGCCAGCCGCCCGCCGCCAGTGCGTCGCCGATCGAGTGATCGCGAGCCGTTCCGGAAACGATCGTCAGCTCGAGGACGCGCTGACTCAGGCCCGGATGCTGACCTCGATCCCGTAGGCCTTGAGCCAACCCTCGGTCTGGATGATCCGCTCGAACGGCGTGTGGATGTACATGTTGTCGTCCTGGATCGGGGCCTCGGCCTGCTTCATCAGGTTCGCGACGTCGATGAACGGGCGCACGGCTGCGTTGGGGTCCTTGAGGATCCCCAGGACGCGCTGGCGGACGCCTTCGCGATAGGCGGGGTGCGCCGCCACCGGGTACGGGCTCTTCTTTCGATAGAGCGCGTCGTGGGGGAGCACGTCCTCGAGCGCGCGCCGCAGCACGCCCTTCTCGATGTCGCCGGTCGATTTCTGGTCCCAGGGCACATTCCAGACATAGTCGACGAGCCGGTAGTCGCAGAACGGCACGCGCACCTCGAAGCCACAGGCCATGCTCATGCGGTCTTTGCGGTGGAGTAGCATCGGTAAGAAGCGCGTGATGTTGTGATAGAACAGCTCGCGCCGGCGCGCGTCGACCGGAGCCTCGCCGGCGAGGCGCGGCACCTCGGCGAGCGACTCGCGGTAGCGCCGGTCGATGTAGGCGGACGGATTTGCTTTCGCCATCATCTCGGGTGAGAGGTTGGCCTTGTTCGTGCCCATCTCGCGGAACGTCACCATCCACGGGAACGTGTCGGCGTTGAGGGCCTCGGGACGAAAGAACCACGGATACCCACCGAAAACCTCGTCCGCCGACTCGCCGGACAGCGCGACGGTCGCGTGCTTCTTCATCTCACGGCACAGCAGGAACAGCGACGTCTCCAGCTGGCCCAGGCCCGGCTCGTCATGGGCGAAGGTCGGCACCATCAGGTGTTCCAGGAGCGCGTCGGGTCCGATGACGACCGTGTGCTGCTCGGTCTGCGCGTGTGCAGCGACCTTGAGCGCCCACGGCGTGTCGAGCGAGAGGTGCATGGCGTTCGCGGTGAAGAACTTCGCCTGGTCTTCGAAGTCGATCGAGAAGCTCGCGAGCTTCCTGCCTGCCTTGCGGAGCTCCCGCGCGGCGAGGGCCGTGATGCCGCTCGAGTCGAGCCCGCCCGACAACATCGTCGCGACCGGTACGTCGGCGAGCAGCTGGCGCCGGACGGTATCGACGAGCAGGGACCGGATCGTCTCGATGGTCGTGCCGAGCGAGTCGGTGTGTGGGGCGCTCTTCAGCTGCCAGTACTTGCGGGTGCGCATGCCGCGCGCATCCATCGTGAGCGTCGAGGCCGGCGGTAATTCGGCGATGTCGCGGTAAGGGGTGAAGCCCGGAACGCTCAGGAACGACCCGAAAACGTGAGCCAGGCCGTCGGCGCCGACGATCGGCCGCACGCTGGGGTGCGCGAGGATCGCCTTGATCTCGGAGCCGAATACGAGGCCCGTCGCGGTCCGCGAGTAAAACAATGGCTTTACGCCGAGATGGTCGCGCCCCAGGAACAGCCTGTGCTCCCGGTCATCCCAGATCGCGAACGCGAAGATACCGTTGAGGTGTAATACGCTGTCTTCGCCCCATTCGGCATAAGTGTGCAGCAGGACCTCGGTGTCGGAGCGTGTTGCGAACTCGTGGCCTTTGGCCTGTAACTCCTTGCGCAGCTCGAGATAGTTGTAGATTTCGCCGTTGAAGGTGATGACGCTGTCCCCGAAGCGCATCGGCTGTTGCCCGGTTTCAGGATCGATGACAATCAGCCGCCGGTGCGCGAGTGCGACGCGCGGCGCCAGGTGGAAGCCTTGCGCGTCGGGGCCCCGGTTCCGCAACGTGTCCGCCATGCGGGTGAGCACCGGCCGCTCAGCGCTCAGATTCCGTTCGAAGTCCACAAAGCCAGTGATTCCGCACATGTCTTACTCCTGATGTTGATCGACGGGGTAAAGCTCGTACACGGCGCCCAACTCGGTGAACGATCACCTGGTCGAGCGAGGTCACCAGTGGTCTGGGGCAAGGCTCCCCTACCACACTTTGCGGCGTGCGCCCCAGGCAGGGATAGGCGCTATGCGCTGCGCTGTTCGACGAGCCGTACACGCCTGTCGAAAATATGGGCGCTACGGCATCGCGGCGCCGAAACCATAGAAGCCTCAGCGATGTAGGCGACGAGGCTAGGTTCTCATTCTTCGGTGGCGGCGGTTGCCGCGGGTGGCTCGGCGGCGTCACTCGGCGGCTCGAGCACGAGCACTTCGACGGAAAAGTCTTCGGCCGCATCGGTGGTGCCGGCGGCGTCGCGAATGATCCATTGCCATTGCCGGGCGCGCGTCGCCCAGCGGAGGTCGGCGAACACCGGGTCGAGCGCGCGGCGCACCGCGGGCGTGGCGGCCACCGCGATCAGCGAGGCCGGGCGGCCGATCGATCCGCCGAGCTCGGTCTTGCGCCGGTTGACCGCGCCGAACACGGCGCGCGCGAGCTCGAACGCGCGGGGCTCCGCGGGCTCGCCGACGTGGGCGAGCTCGGCGAGGGTCGGCCACGGCGCGCGGTGGATGCTCGCATGGCCGGTCTCCGGCCCCAGGTCCCAGCTCCAGATCTCCTCGGTGATGAACGGCAGCATCGGCGCGAACAACCGGAGCACGACGTTGAGCCCGAGCCGCAGGGTCGCGACCGCCGAGCCGCGCGCGGCCGCCGTGGTCTCGCCGTCGCCGCGCGCCCGGCCCTTGACGAGCTCGAGGTAGCGGTCGGTGAGCACCGACCAGAAGAACTTCTCGGTCACCGACAGCGCCTCGGCGTACTCGAAGCGCTCGAACGCGGCGGTCGCCTCGGTGACGACCCCGCGGAGCTCCGCGATGAAGTGGCGATCGAGCTCCTCGGTGATGGCGTGGGTCGCGTGGGTCTCGTGGGTTTCCGGGGGCTCGGCGGTCTGGGCCAGCACGTACTTCGCCGCGTTGAACAGCTTGACGACCAGGCGGCGCCCGACCTTGAACATCTTCTCGTCGAACGCCGTGTCGGTGCCCAGGCGCGCGTTCGCCGACCAGTAACGGGCACCGTCCGCGGTGTACGTGTCGAGCAGCTGGATCGGCGTGACCGTGTTGCCCTTGCTCTTGGACATCTTCTTGCGGTCGGGGTCGAGCACCCAGCCGGAGATCACGACGTGGCGCCACGGGATCGTTCCCTCGTGGAGCAGCGCCTTGGCGATCGTGTAGAACGCCCAGGTCCGGATGATCTCGTGGCTCTGCGGCCGGATGTCGGCGGGGAACAGCTGGGCGTGGCGCTCGGCGTCGACCCCCCAGTGCGATCCGAGCTGGGGCGTGAGCGAGCTGGTGAACCAGGTGTCGAACACGTCGGTCTCGCCGGCGAAGCCGCCGGGCGCGTTGCGCTGCGAGGCGTCGTAGCCGGGCGGGGCGTCGGTCGTCGGATCGACCGGCAGGTGCTCGGGGCGGGCGAGGATCGGGTGCTCGAAGTCAGGGTTGCCGCCGGCGTCGAGCGGATACCACACCGGGATCGGGACGCCGAAGAACCGCTGGCGCGACACGCACCAGTCGAGCTGCAACCCGGCCGTCCAGTTGCGGTACCGCGTCGCCATGAACGGCGGGTGCCACTCGATCCGATCGCCCATCGCGAGCATCTCGTCCTTGCGCTCGAGCAGGCGAACGAACCACTGGCGCGTGCTGACGATCTCGAGCGGGCGATCGCCCTTCTCGAAGAACTTCACGGCGCGCTCGATCGGCTTGGGCTCGGCCTGGAGCGGCGCCCCGAGCGCCTTGGCGCTGGCGTTGGCCGGATCGCGCAGCTGCTCGACGACCACCGCGCGCGCGCCGTCGTTGCGCTTGCCCTGGATCTGGGCGTACAGCTGGTTGGCGGCCTCGGGATCGAGGCTCGGCCAGCCGGGGGTGCCGAACGCCACGGGGCTCAGCCGGCCGTCCTTGCCGACGATCTGGCGGAGCGGCAGCGCCTCCTGGCGCCACCACGTCACGTCGGTCGCATCGCCGAACGTACAGACCATGAGGATGCCGGTCCCCTTGGTCGGATCGGCGAGCGTGCTCGGGAAGATCGGGACCGGCGCCCGGTACAGCGGCGTCACGGCGGTCTTGCCGAACAGCTCGCGGTAGCGCGCGTCGTCGGGGTGCGCGGTGATCCCGACGCAGGCCGCGAGCAGCTCGGGGCGGGTCGTCGCGATCACGAAGCTGGTATCGCTGCCCTCGATGCCGAACGCGATGTCGTGGAACTGGCCCTTGACCGGGCGCTCCTCGATCTCTGCCTGCGCGACCGCGGTCTGAAAATCGATGTCCCACGACGTCGGGGCTTCCTGGTTGTAGGCCTGGCCGTGGGCGAAGCACTCCAGGAACGAGCGCTGCGCCGCGACCCGGCTGCGCGCGTCGATCGTCGCGTACTCCTGTCGCCAGTCGACCGACAGCCCGACGCGGCGCCACAGGTTCTTGAACGCGTCCTCGTCGACCCGCGTCAGCTGCTCGCACAGCTCGATGAAGTTCGGCCGCGACACGGTCCGCGGCGGGTTGCGCTTGGCGACGTCGGGCTCGACCTGGGCCAGCGTGAGCCCCGGCTCGTACGGCTTGCGCAGATCGACGCGGACGTGAAAGTAGTTCTGCACGCGGCGCTCGGTGGGCAGGCCGTTGTCGTCCCAGCCCATCGGATAAAAGATGTTTTTGCCTTTCATCCGCTGATAGCGCACCAGGATGTCGGCGTGGGTGTAGCTGAAGACGTGGCCGACGTGCAGCGATCCCGAGACCGTAGGCGGTGGGGTATCGACGACGAACGTGTCCTCGCGGCTGCGCGTGGGATCGTAGTGGTAGATGCCGGTCTCCTCCCAGCGCGCGATCCATTTCGCCTCTACCGCTGCAGATTCGAAATGCTGCGGCAGCGACTCGATGGAGACCTTGGTCATGGGAGCGGCAGGTGGCACGATGCTTCCGAGCGTCACGGTCTCGAGTATACAGGCAAGTTCCCACGGCAAGGCGCGGGCCCCGTGGAACCGTCGTCGGATGCCGCCACTCCGCCGGTCCGCTGGCTCACGCCGCCGTCACGAGTGAGCTAGAGTTCGCGAGCCATGCAGTTGGTTCGCTCGACCGGCGGTTGCTTGCGGTTCGCCGCGCTCGGCGCCGCGCTCGCCGGCTGCCGGGCCAAGGTCGATACCCACGAGCTCGAGGGCAACCTGCGCGCGAAGACCGTCGAGATGGGGCTGCACGCGACCAGGATCGCGTGCCCCGATGACGTCGAGGCCAAGCCGGGCCAGGTGTTCGCGTGCCGGATCGAGCTCGACGGCGTGAAGACCTACGTCCTCGATGTCACGATCAAGCACGTCGACCCGGCGAAGCCGCACGTCGACTTCGATACGGCCTGGCACGATGGGCCGGCGGTGCAGGTCGCCAGGCTCGCGCCGGCGCTGACCGCCGAGATCGGCAAGTCGCTGGGCGCGCCGGTGACCCTGGCGTGCGGCCCCGATCCGCTGCAGTTCCTCGACGCCGACCGCGAGCTGCACTGTCAGCTGACCGCGAGCGGCGTGACGACCGCGGTCACCGTCGACTTCGATCCGGCGCTCGACGCCACCGGCTGGCACCTCGACCCGCCGCTCCTGGCCAAGGCCAAGATGGAGGAGCTGTTGACGCCCGCGGTGCGCGACAAGGCCGGCGCGAACGTCACGATCGACTGCGGCCCGGCGGCGTTCGTGCGCCGGCCCGCCGACGGCACGGTGCTGTGCACGGTCGCCGACGGCACGCACCAGGGCAAGCTCCGGGTCGAGGTCGACGACAAGCTCGCCATGAAGCGCTGGGAGATCCTGCCGTAGCCGGTTATTTCAGGAATCGGCGCGCTGGAATCAGCGCTGGAATCAGCGAATGACCGCGAACCGCCGCACGTTGTTGCAACCAGTGCCGGCTGGTCGTTGTCGAACCGATGTGGAACACCTCCGCGAGGCGCAGCTCCTGGATTTCTGGCGGCACCCCGCCGGCGCGGCCGGTCGCCTGATCCGCGGCATCGTCGCGTTCGCGTCGCTGGTCACCGTGGCGATCGCGGTGGTCGGCCCGCGCATGCTGTGGAGCTACTACGCGTTCTCGACGACCACCGACCCGTTCTGGTTCCGCAACGGGCTCGCGATCTTGCTGACCGTGGCGCTCGTGGCGGTCGCGCTGCCGCGCGGCGGCCCGAGCCGGTGGCTGCGGCTGGCGGTCGCGCTGCCGTTCGCGCACGCGCTCGCGATGGCCATCGCCTGGGCGCGCTGGACCCAGCTGAGCATCCCGTCGGCGGGCTATCGCGCGTCGCTGTTGATCGCGCAGCTGCCGATCGGCGCGACCGTGGAGATCGTCGGGCTGGTGCTGGTGGCCAGCGCGTGGCTGATCGCGCGCGGCCGGCGCGGCGAGCTCGGCCATACGCTGGTCGCGCTCGCGCTCGCCAGCCTGTTGCTGCTCGGGCTGTGGCTGTCGATCGCGAGCGACCTGTGGTGCCGCGTGATGTACATCGACATGCACGCCGCGATCTCGCCGGGCCTGATCGGGTTCGTGGTCGTGCCGCCGTGGGCCGCCGCCGTGGCGTTCATCGCGCTCGTGGTCCACCGGCCGGACGTCCTGATCGGGATCCGGACCCGCGTCGCGCTCGCCGTGTTCGGCCTGAGCCTGATCGCGGTGGTCACCCGGCTCACCCCGAAGGAAGATCGCTACATCGTGTTCGGCAACTTCGTCCACGTGCTGCTCGCGGTCGCGTTCGTCGCGGTGACGGCGCTGGTCGTGCTCGGCATACGGCTGTGGCTGCGCGGCCGGCGCGCCGCGGCGATCCTGGCCGATACACCGACCTTGACCGGCGTGGTCGCGGCCGACGGCGATCCGAGCGACGTCGTCGCATGGATCGAGATCCCCAGCTGGCTGCGCGGGCCGCGCGCGGTGCTGCGGCCGTTCGTGCTGGCGACCTCGGCGGGCGACGTGCCGGTGCCGGGCGGCACCTGGGTGAGCCCGCTCGCGGCGTCGACCACGCAGCTGCAGGTCGGCGAGTCGGTCGGCGTGCTGCACCGCGGCGATCGCGTCGTGGTCGCCGGCATGGTCGCGGCCGACGCCGCGCATCCGTTCCGCAGCGGGGCGGGCTGGCTCGCCGGCGCGGGCGGGGTCGCGGTCGCGGTCTCGCCGCCCGGCCGCCACGGCCTCGGCCACGTGGTGCTCGCGCTGTGGCGGCCGTGCGTGGCGTACCTCGCGATCCTGATCGCGATCGGGATCCCGAGCCTGGCGTCGGCGCTGTTCGCCCGCTGACCGCGCGGCTGGGGCAAACCCCCAAGGAGTCACTACAATTCGTCGACGGAGAACGCCTCCTTCGACCCGGCTCCAGCGGCCTGTTGCCCACCTGTTGCCTGTGGCCCGAAGGACCAGCGCCATTGACTACCGGGGCCAGGTGGCAGGATCACGACGCTGGTGGATCACAGCCAGCACTACCACCACGGGCTTCGTCCGGATCCGGAAGAACACGGCGTATGGGTGCCTGCGCAGCAGTGCCCGATGGATCGGCCCATCCACCGGCGGAAAGCGCCGCGGCATCACGCGTAGCATCTCGAACACCAGATCGAGCTCGGTCAGGAACGAACGTTCGTAGCCGAGGCGCGTGTAGTCCAGCAGCACCTGTCGAAGCTCGGAGATCGCACGAGGACGGAGTAGAAGCTCGTACGTCATCGATGCTGGAGAAGATCCGCTCGCGCGATCTCCCACGGAATCGCGGCGTCCGGGTTGTCGTCGTCCTCTTTCAGGCGCTGCTCGAGCAGCTCACGCTCAGCCTCCGTGATGGGCAGAGCCTGGCTATCATCGACGACGCTATCCCACAGCTTCGCGATCAGCTCGAGCCGGCTCGCAACATCGAGCATCAACAGGTCATCGAGGTTCAGCGCCGCCATAGCCGAAAAGTAGCACGCGTCCAGGCGCTCGATCGGGGTCAGGTTGCGCGTGGGGACGATCAGGTCGTCGGCCGCGAGCGCTCGCCCGTGGATCATCGCCACGGATGCCCCCTTTTTCGTCCCATCGCCGTCTACACTACATTTAGCTAGCGATTCTCTGCTCTTAGTTCGGCTGTAGCAAGTGGCAGGATCTCTCCGTCGAGCATCGCGATCCGAAGCTTGGCCACCTCGATGCAAGTGCCTCACGTCGCCTGCGTACCCCCGGAGACCACGTCGCCTTTCGCCGTGTGCCGGTTGCGCTAAACTCAGCGCATGGCCGATTCGAGCAAGGTACTCGCCGAGGCGTTGGACCTCCCGGTACGAGAGCGCCTCCGGATCGCCGGCGCATTGCTCCGTAGTGTCGATCCCGAAGAAGACGAGGACGCCACCGAGGCATGGGTAGCCGAGCTCGATCGGCGATCGGCATCGATCGAGAACGGTACAGCGCAACTCATCGATGCCGCTACTGCCCATGCCCACGTGCGTGATTCGCTCCGGGCACGACGTTCATCTCGCAGGTGAACGTTCGGTACCTTCCCGAGGCGCTCGCCGAGTACGAAGCGGCAGCGAGCTGGTACGACGACCACAGTCCCGGCGCGGGTGACGATTTTGCTCAGGCCATCGAGCGGGCCGAGTGGTTGATCGTCGAGATGCCTCTAGCCTGGCCACAATGGCCCGGCGCTCGTGCCGGGGTGCGCCGCTACGTCGTCCCGGGTCTCCTGTTCTCGATCGCGTACGAGATCGTTGGCAACGAGATCGTCATCCTTGCCGTGGTTCATCAGCGACGCCGGCCAGGTTATTGGTTCACGCGCAAACTTGGATAGCTTCGCCATCGCGACCACCGCGCGGGGAGCCTCGATCGCCGGGGCGGTGCGCAACAGGATCGTGTTCGACACGACCTCGCTCACCACCGACAGGTAACGGCCGAGGTGAGGATTCCAGACGATCGACGGCCCGTTGCCACGATCGATGAACTCCACCGCCCGCGCGATGTCACGGCTGTAGCCGTCGCCCGCCCAGAACTCGTATGCAGTGCGCTGCTCGGCCATCGCGCGCGGTGCGCGCGCGAGCTGACAGCGCTGGTTCAAGAACCCGCTCGGCGCGCACGCGACTGCGTAGACGTAGCCGGCGGTCACGAGCTGCGGGATGAACAGCGGCTCGGGCGCGGTGAACAGGTCGCCGGCGGTGCGGGTCGCGACCGTGGCGTCCATCGCGATGCGCGCGGTGCCGACCGATCCCACTGGGGCATGGCGCACTTACCGGGCGCGCGGGACCCAGACCGCGGCACCGTCGACGACCTTGACCAGCAGGGTGGGGCGGTCGGTGAACGCGCCCTCGAGCCGGAGCCGGTACAGCGACAGCGGGCCGCTCGGCGGCGCGACGCTGACATCGTCATTGGCGGGCGGGGCATCGCCGGCCTCGGGCTCGTCGGACGGCTCGTCGGTGCCACCCGCCGCGGGTGCGGGCCTGGTCGCCGGCTGCGTCGCTGGCGAGGACGCGACGGCCTTGGGTGGCTTGGCGGGTGGCTTGGCCGGCGACTTCGCTGGCTTCTGGGCCTTCGAACCGTCGCGGTTGCCGAGCGCGAGGCCCCAGCGGCCATCGCTCGACAGCGACGCCGCGGTGAAGCCCTTCCAGCACTTGTACTGGCCGCCGGTGATCCGCATCAGGCAGGTGCTGGCGCCGTCCTGGACCAGCACCCATTGCCCGTCGTGCGACCACTCGACGGGGACCCCGTCGCGGATCGCCTTGCGCCGGGCGCCCTTGCCGTCGAGCTGGAGCGTCATCAGGACCTCGGCGCCGGCGGTGTGGCGAACGTCGGTGTAGACCTGATCGGCGTACACGCCGATCGCGCGCGTGCCGTCGGGGCTGGCCAAGAAGCCGCGCAGCGGGACGTCTTGCGCGGCGCGGGTCTTGCGCTTCGGGTCGCCCGGCGGCGCGGCCCACACGCCGGCCGCGTCGGCCCACACCAGCTTGCGCTCGGCGCCGTCGCCGGCGAGCCGGGCCGCCGTCGCCGGGAGGTCGAGCGGCGTGACCTTGCCGGTCCGCGCGGTCGCGCCCGGCGGATGGACCAGCTCGACGATCAGCGACTGGTTCGCCGCCCGGGCCGCCCGGCAGACCACGGCCGAGCCGTCGTCGGCGAGCTGGGCCGGCCCGTCGGCGCACGGCAGGTCGATCAGCGCCTTGGTCGAGCCGTCGAGCGGCATCCACGCCCACTTGCCGGCGAGATCGGCGAGCAGCACGGTGCCCTCGGCGTCGCTGCGCAGCGCGCGGACGATGACCTTGGCGGCGAGCTGGGCGACCTCGGCCTCGTTGCGGCCCTTGGCGTCGACCTGGTACAGCGACGAGCCGCGCGCGAAGATCACGACGTCGGCGCCGAAATCGTCGTCGGCGAACGCGACCCCGGCCCCGCCGGCCAGGGCCGCCGCGGCGCCCGCGATCGCCAGCCCCGCGATCGCCGCCCGCACCATCACCGCACCAGCTGGGCGGCGCGCTCGGCGCTGTCGAGCGTGGTCACGAACCGGCCCTTTCCGGCGATCTCGAGCAGCAGCACCGGCCCGAACCGCGGGAAGTGGACCTCGAGCGACTTCACGCCCCCGGCGACCGTGGCGGTCTTCTCGAACTCGGGCTTGTTGAGCGGCTTGCCCTCGATGAACACCTCGGACAGGAACTCGAGCGGCGCGATCCAGCCCGCGCCGTCGCGGTGGAGCTTGTCGCGCAGCGCCCCGGGCAGGTTGTCCGAGCTGCGGACGACCTGATCCCAGTCGCGCTTGCCGAGCGCGGCGGCGACGTCGAGGTCGAACCGCTCGGCGGGGAACACCAGGACGATCTTGCCGTCGACCTCCTGGGTCGCGAGCGGTGGGCCCTTGGGCTCGGGCTTGGCCGGCGGGGCGGGCTTGGCCGCGGTCCCGGCGTCGGGCTTGGCCGGCCGGGGCGGCCGCTCGCTCGGCTTGGGCTGGGCCGGCGCGCCGGCGATCATCGAGAACCGATCGGTGGCGGCGAGCTGGGTCTCCATCACCAGCGACTTGCGCTGGTCCCACGTGCCGTCGGCCTCGAGGACATCGACGACGTACAGCTCGCCGCGGCGCTCGAACGCCACGCCGGTCAGGCTGGCAATGATCTGCGCGTCGTCGAGCTCCTCGAGCCGCTTCTCGTAGGCCAGGATCTTGGCCTCGAACTCCTTCTGCGACAGCGGGGTCTGGCGGCGCTTGCCGTCGGCGGCGACCTGCGGATCGAGCGCCCATGGCAACAGCGCGATCCCGCGCAGGTCGCGGGCGCTGCGCGCCACCAGCACCGCGTCGCCCCAGCTGCCGAGCGCGAACAGCCGGCCGAGCCGGATCGGCAGGCTCTGACAGATCGCGATCAGCGCCTCCTTGGCGGGCCGCAGATCGTTGTTGATCAGCGGGTCGGTCTGCGGGTCGGGGCGCGGCGTGATCGCCTGGTCGTCGATCACCATCAGCCGGCGCTCGCCGCGCCGCCGGAACGGCATCGACGGCGACAGCTCCATCTCGGCGCGCGGGTCGAGCCGATCGACGTCGAGGAGCTGCTTGGTGGCGAGCGCGTCCTGGCCACCGAGGCCGTCGATCAACACCTTCTGATCGATCGCGGCCGAGGCTTGAAACATCAGGTCCGTGACGAGGCTATCGAGCTGCAGCGACATGGGGTGTCCTGTTCTACCCGGTTTATAGCCGCTCTGCTGCCGCCAGAGGGCTGCCAGAGGGCCTGCCAGCGGGTTGCCAGAGGGTTGCCGGAGAGTTGTTAGAGGTACCCGCTGCGCTGGCGCAGCAGCCACTCCAGGCCGAGCAGGCCGATCACCAGCACCAGGAGCCCGGGCCGGCTCCACAGCTCGACGTCGGTCCGGCGATCGACACGGACGATCCGCGGCGGATCGAACCCCAGGGTGCTCGGCAGGTTGTCGACCGGGCCGAGCGCGATGCCGGACGTCGCCCGCGAGATCGACTCGAGGGTCGCCGGGTCGCCGACCGGGCGGTCGAGCTCGGTGCCGCCCTCGCGGACCAGGAAGATGTCGCTGGCGTCGACCTGGCGGCCGCTGATCGTGGCGTGGCCGACGACCCGGTACACGCCGGGCACGAGGCCGCCGAGATCGTAGACCGCGGTGCCGTCATCGCCGACGGTGACCTTCGCGGTCACGACCTGCGCCGCGCGCGCCGGATCGGCGCCGCGCTTGACCACCAGGCTGACCGCGCCGCCGGGCAGCGGCTGGTAGTCGCGGCCGAGCAGCCGCACGCTGACCCGCACCGGCTGGCCGGGCGCGTACTCGACGGCGTCGCTGTCGACGTGGAGGTTGCGCAGGTCCGGATCCTGGATCAGCCAGCGCATCGCGTTCTCCCACAGCTTGGTGTACTGGCGGCCGTCGTCGCCCGGGCGCGCGGCGGCGACGAACCCCCAGCGCCACAGCGTATCGGTGGTGACCGCGAGCGAGCGCCCCTTGCCGTACTCGCCGGCGACGATCACCGGCATGGGCTTACCGGCCTTGGTGCGCAGCCGCGGGTGGACCGCGAGCACCGTGGCGTCGGGCTTGGCGGCGACCACGACGTTGACGCCCTCGAGCTGCGGCAGCTGCTTCCAGAGCTTGGCGTTGTCGTCGGGCAAGTAGCGCAGCGAGGTCACCGGGTGCGACATTCCCGCGTCGGTGAGCTGGGGCGTGAACTTCTGGGTGTCGAGCAACGGCCCGTTGTCGAACGGCCCGTACAGCTCGACCGGCAGCGCCGCGGCGACCGGCGTGCCGAAGTAGCCGCCCGACGAGAACGACGCCGCGCCACCGAGCATCGCGAGCCCGCCGCCGCCCTCGACGTAGCTGCGGATGTTCTCGAGATAGTCGCCGATGCCGTACGGCAGGTACTCGAAGTCCTGCAGGATGATCAGATCGAACGACGGCAGCTGCTGCTCGAACAGCTCGCGGGTCGGGAACGGGATCAGCGACATCTCGTCCTGCGGGACCAGCGAGACGTCGTCCTGGGTGCGCAGGATGAAGAACGAGATCAGGTCGACGTTGGGGTTGCTCTTGAGCATCTGGCGCAGCGCGCGGACGTCCCACGACGGCTGGCCGGCGACCTGCAGCACGCGGATCTTGTCGCGGATCACGCGGACCACGAAGCTGCGCGTGTTGTTGGTGATCACCGCCTCGCCGGGCGCGACCGGCACCGAGACCTCGTAGACGTAGCGCCCGACCCGCGGCGGCGTGACCTCGAACGTCACCGTGACGTCGTGATCGCCGGCCGGCAGATCGACCAGCTTCTGGCGCAGCGGCTGGCCGTCGGTCGACAGCGTGACCGGGACCTGGCGCGCCGGCAGGCCGGTCGTGCGGATCACCGCGTCGATCCGGACCACGGTGCGCACGAACGCGAACTCGTCGGCCATGACCTTGGCGACCGCGACGTCCTTGAGCCCGGGCCGCGCGGCCCACACGGTGTGGACCCGGGTATCGAGCGAGCGCAGGAAGTCGCGGACCGCGCCGTCGCCCGAGTCCTCGTCGAACCCGCCGGTCGCGGCGCCGTCGGAGATCAGCACGATGCCCGCGAGGTCGCGGCCCTCGTAGTGGCCGCGCAGGTACTCGAGCGCCTTGCGGATCAGCGTGCCCTTGCCCTGCGCGGGGTCGCTCGCCAGGCCGTGCAGCGTGGTCGCGGCCACGGTCTCGGCGAACGTGTAGTAGTCGATCTTGTGGTCGCGCTCCCAGCTCTCGAGCGTTGCGCTCGACGCCGCCAGCAGCTGGCGCGCGCGCTCGATCCGCGCCGGACCCGCCGGGTCCTCCTTGAGCGCCATCGACTTCGAGTCGTCGACCAGGATCGCGATCCGGTTGGGCTCGCGCGCGACCTGGCGCAGCTCGACCGCCGGCTCGAGGAACACGACCAGCGCGGTGACCGCGGCGCCGGCGCGCAGCCCGATCATCAGGGCGCGCCGCCACGCGTGGGCGCCCCGGCTCGCCCGCCACGACAGCGCGACGATGCCGGCGACCGTGGCGACGCCGAGCGCGAGCCCGAGCCGGCCCCACGGCGCGAGGAACACCCAGCGGTACTCGTTGAAGTCGGCGGCGCCGGGCGCGGCGAGCCGTACGGTCAGCGCGATCAGCGCCTCGGCCGCGAGCGCACCGCCGGACAGCAGCGCCGCCACGCCGAGCAGCGCGCCGAGCCCGCCGTGGCCGCGGCGCACCACGACCACCGTGGCCACGCCGAGGATCACCGCGGCGGCGGCGAGCGACACGCGGACCAGCGTGCTGAACAGGACGATGTTCATGGCGCGCGCTTCTAGCTCACTTGCCTGGGACCAGCGCGCCGTCGTCGGGCTTCCACCGCCGCCGCTTCATGATGAACGGGACGTGGACCTGATCGGCCTTGTAGTCGAGGCACAGCGCGTACATCACGAGGTTGACGCCCATGCGGAACGCGAGCTCGCGCTGGCGCTCGCCGCCGGGCTCGCACGGGAAGTCGTAGTTGCCGAAGTCGTCGCGGGTCCACGCGCCGCCGAGGTCGTTGGCGACGTACGCCGCGACGATCCGGCCGTCGCGGAACACCGCCTCCATCGCCGGCGCGATCGCGAGCCGGCCGTACGGCCGATCGAGCAGGTAGAACGACTTGTAGACCACGTGGTCGGCGGCGACGATCTCGAGGCCCTTGGTGGCGCCGGCCGGCGGGAAGATCGCCGAGACGAGCTTCCTCACCGAGCCGTCGAACGCGCCGCTGGTCGAGCCCTCGGCCGAGTCGATCAGCAGGAAGCCGCCGAACGTGAGGAACCGGCGCAGCGCCTCGATCCCGGCGGTGCTCGGCAGCTCGAGCTCGCGCTCGCCCGCGAGGTACAGGAACGGGGTCTCGTGCAGGGTCTCGGCGGTCGGCGCGACGATCGCCGGCTCGAGGTCGACGTCGATCGACGTCCGCTTCTCGATCTCCCACGCCAGCCGGCGCAGCGCACCCGGCCGCGGCCCGGCGTCGGTCCGGCCGGCGGCGCCGAGCTGCAGCTGGCCGAACTTGAACTTCGAGCCCGGGCCGATCGCGCGCGCGGTGCGGCCCGGGCCGGCCACCAGGGCCAGCGCGCCGCCGAGCCCGGCTGTGAGAAACCCGCGCCGCGTGAACATCGCCTGCGAGGGTAGCGCCCGCGGCGGGCCGAGGCCAGCGCCGCGCTGTCAAGCCGGTGCGACGCTTGGCCCGCGCCGCGCATCAAAAGCGTCATGGCCAGCTTTCCCGATCACTTCTCGGCGCTCGCCGCGCGCTACGCCGCGTACCGGCCGCACTATCCGCGGCAGCTGGTGGATGCCCTCGCCGATCGCGCGGTGCGCCACGACGTCGCGTGGGACGTGGGGTGTGGCAACGGCCAGCTGTCGGTCGCGCTGGCGGCCCGGTTCGCGCGGGTGATCGCCACCGATCCGGCCCAGGCCCAGCTCGATCACGCCGAGCGCGATCCGCGGGTCGACTACCGCTGCACCCCGGCCGAGGCGAGCGGGCTGGCCGACGCCAGCGTCGATCTGGCGGTCGCGGCCCAGGCCGCGCACTGGTTCGACTGGCCGCGGTTCGTCGCCGAGGCCGGGCGCGTGGTCCGGCCCGGCGGGCTGGTGGCGCTGGTCAGCTATCGCAATGCCGAGGTCTCCGGCGAGGCCGGCGCCCGGCTGGCCGACTATTATCGGGCGATCCAGCCGTACTGGCCGGCTGGCCGGGTCCACGTCGACAACGGCTACCGCGACCTGGTGCTGCCCTGGCCGGCCGTTGCCGCGCTGGCGCCGGCGCCGGCGCCGGCTGCCGAGCCGGCGCCAAGGATCGAGATGACCGCGCGGTGGACCCGCGACGAGCTGGCCGGCTACATCACGACGTGGTCGGCGACCGCGCGCTACGTCGCGGCCCATGGCGACGGCCTGCTCGACGAGCTCCGCCACCAGCTGGCGGCGGTGTGGCCCGATGGCCAGGCGCGCGAGGTCCGCTGGCCGCTGACGCTGGTGCTCGCCCGGCGGTGATGGCGCCGCGGCCGTGCCCCGGGCCCGATCGCGGTGCCGGCGGCCCGGGGATGAGGCATGGTGTCAGGATGCTGCGCTTTGCCAACGGCCCCGAAACCATCCAGCTCGGCGATCTCACCGTCCGGCGCCTCGGCTTCGGTGCCATGCGGTTGCCCGGCAAGGACGTCTGGGGCGAGCCCGACGATCCGGCCGCGGCGCACGCGGTGCTGCACCGCGCGGTCGAGCTCGGCATCAACCTGATCGACACCGCCTGGTACTACGGCCCGCACGTCGCCAACCGGCTGATCGTCGAGGCCCTGCACCCGTACCCCAGCGACCTGGTGATCGCGACCAAGCTCGGCGGCCGGCGGCTGCCCGACAAGTCGTGGGCGCCGTACTTGAAACCCGAGGAGCTGCGCGCCGGCGCCGAGACCGACCTGCGGTCGCTCAGGCTCGAGCAGCTGCCGGTGGTCCACCTGCGCTGGATCGAGCAGCCCGAGGTCGCGTTCGACGAGGCGCTCGACGCGATGATCGCGATGCAGCGCGAGGGCCTGATCCGCCACCTGGCGCTCAGCAACGTCAACGCCGAGCAGCTCGCCCACGCGCTGACCAAGGCGCCGATCGTCGCGGTCCAGAACCTGTTCAACCTCGGCGGGGGCGGCGGCCCGATCCCGAGCGCGGCGCAGCCCGAGGCCGTGCTCGCGGCGTGCGAGCAGCGCGGCATCGCGTTCCTGCCGTTCTTCCCGCTCGCGATCGGCACGCTCACCGCGGGCAGCGGCGCGCTCGCGGCGGCGGCCCAGCGCCACAACTGCACCCCGGCCCAGCTCGCGATCTCCTGGCTGCTCGCCCGCTCGCCGGTGATGCTGCCGATCCCAGGCACCGGCAAGATCTCCCACCTCGACGAGAACTGCGGCGCGATCCACGTCGCGCTCGAGCCGGCCGCGGTCGCCGAGCTCGCGCCCAACCGCTGACCCCGATGTGTGCGCCAAGCTGCCATTGGTCGCCAAATGGGCACCAATGCTTCCGGGTGCGCGCCATCACAATGACGAAAAACCAAGGGCAGTGTCCCGAGATAGCTGATAGCCCGATAAATGGCGTGTACTTGAAATTGCCATTTATCTTTGATCGCTAAGGCTCTCTAACGCTCTCTAACGCTTCGCGAATCCTCGCCGGTGCACCGTAATGCAGCACAGGAAGCCCGGCGTATTCTGTCTATATTGCACGCCCTGGAGGGGCGATGACGATCTTGCGATTCATGGGTGTCTCTCGTGAGCTTTCCGTAAGCTCGTCGACTGGCGGCCTGGCAGGCTGCCTGGCCGCGCTCGGGATGGCGCTCGGCGCCGCGACCGGATGCGCGATGCTGACTCCCGACAACCACGCACCACCGGATACAGGCTCTGGCCCGGTGTGCTTCGCCGACACGACCTCGGACCCCGAGAACTGCGGTGCGTGCGGTCAGTCGTGCGGCGGCGACGTGTGCGCCGACTCGCAGTGCCAGCCGGTCACGATCGCGAGCGCGGTCGGTGCGCCGGTGGGGCTCGCGATCGATCATGACTTCGTCTACTGGACCACCGATACCGGCCTGGTGATGCGCGGACCGATCCAGGGCTACGGCGTGTTTCAGAGTCCGGTGACCCTGGCATCGGGCCAGACCCACGCGAACGGGATCGCGGTCGATGCGACGAACGTCTACTGGACGGCCTTCTCGACCGACGCGACCGACGGCCAGATCATGACGGTACCGATCGCGGGCGGCACGCCGCGGGTGCTCGCCGATCACCAAGGGTGGACGATCCGGGTCGTGGTGCGCGATGGCGTGCTGTACTGGGGTAACCTCAGCGGCCACACCCTGGTCCGCATGCCGGTGACCGGCGGTGTCCCCGAGGTGATCGCCGATCACCAGCCGGAGCCGAGCGGGTTCGACACCGACGCCAGCCACGTGTACTGGACCGACCTGGGGAACGGCCAGATCAACATGCGGTCGCTCGATCTCTCGACGCCGGTGGTGTCGATCGTGACCGGCCAGCACTTCCCGCTGGGGGTCCGCGTAAAGGACAGCCGGGTGTACTGGTCCGGCCTCAGCAATGGCGGGGTCCACGCAGCGGGGACCGACGGCAGCGACGCCGAGGCGCTCGCTCCGTCGGCGAACTCCACCGGCGTGGCGGTCGACGACCACGACATCTACTGGACCGACGACCTCAATGGCAACGTGCTGCGCCATCCGCTGCACGGCGGCGAGACCACCGTGGTCGCGGCAGGGCAGGCGGAGCCGACCGACATCGAGGTCGACGAACGCTACATCTACTGGATCGATTCGCTCGCCACCACGGTGATGCGACGCGCGAAGTGACCAGGTCGCGAGGGAGTACGAGTCATGGTGAGGATCCCGAGCACGATGTACGTAGCGGTGATGTGCGGCCTGTCGAGCCTGGCCACCACCGCGCGCGCCGACACGTTCACGACCGCCTACCCGGTCACCGAGCTGCACAGCGTCGGCGCGGGTAACACCGCCGGCTCGTTCGTCGCCACCGCGGTGATGGCGCTCCAGGGGTTCAGCAACACGCCGGCTCCGCCGAGCTGGGAGGGCTACTTCACGGACAAGTGCCACAACGCGACGCTCACGCCGCTGTGGCCATCGGCCTGCGATCCGGGCGGGATGTACATCGCCTTGCAGGACTACACCGCCAACTACGACTGGATCCGCGAGTACTGGACCGAGACAGGGCAGCAGGACGCCCTGAACGAGATGGTGAGTAGCCTCATGGACTATCACTCGCCGGTGATGGTGCCGGTCTACGGCCAGGCCGATCACTGGCTGGTGGTCACGCAGGTCACGGCGACGAAGGTGGGCACGAACTGGAACATCGGGACGGTGAAGGTCTACGACGGCGGCCCGACGACCGGCGTCGACGGCAGCGGCACCAGCTACTTCGCAGGCACCATGATGTTCTCGGCCAGGGCCTGGCTCGGCACCTACTTCATGCTGGTGACCGCGATCAACCCGAGCTGCGATCCGGTCGGCTGCACGTCCGACCCGTACTACAACACCTACGTGCTGGTCGACGAGCCGCCGTCCGGGCCGCGGCCGCCGATCTCGACCAGCTTCCCGCCATCGCCCGGCGTGGTCCCGGCCGGCACGATGACCGCCGCTGTGGCCTCGGCATCGCTGTGGAAGTCGCTGAGCGCCGCGGGGATCGACGGCGATGCCCAGGTATGGAATGCGATCCGCGGCGGCACCCCGGGCCCGGCGCTCGCGGTCGACGCCGTGTTTCCGTCGGGTGCGCCGTGGCGGTATTACCTGGTGCCGATCCTGGCGAACCCGACCACGGCGATCGGTCTGGCCCAGCTATCGATGGATGACGGCGGCTTCCAGGCGATCCAGGTCCTGCCGAGCGCGCAGCCGTTCACGCCGATCGACGCCACCAAGGCGCGCGCGGCGGCCACCGGCCTGCTCGCCGCGGGCGAGACCCTGACCGGCGGCGGGCTGCGCTGGGATCCGCGCGGCACCGGACGGCTGGCGAAGTCGCCGACCCACCCGTACTACGAGTTCGGCATCGTGCACGCCGGCAAGTCGGCCGGCGTGGTGCGGATCGCGCTCGACGGCGGCGCCGCCGTCCGCGAATAGCGCGAATCGCGCGTGGCGCGGGCGCGGCTCAGGGCGCGCGGGCGCAGCGCGCCCCGATCAGGCTGCTGCGGTCGGTCGGCACGAAGTTGAGCCGGAACCCGGTGCGCAGGTTGCCGGTGCTGCTGTCGTAGCTCCCGCCGCGGACCTCGCGATGCGCGGCCGGGGTGAGGTTCGCGCAGTCATCGCACGTCGCGGCGTAGGCCGCGGCCCAGTCGAGCACCCACTCGAGCACGTTGCCGGCGAGGTCCTCCTGGCCCCACCGCCCGTTGCCCATCAGCGTGGTGCCGACCGCGAGCAGATCGCTCAGCGCGCAGCCGGGCAACCCGTCGCCGACGCAGTCCGTGCCGTTATTGTAGCTCGCGTCGTCGGCGGTGATCGCGAGCGAGCTGCTCGGGATCGACCACGGGTACGGCCGCTGCTGGTCGCCGCCCGCCGCGGCATAGTTCCACTCGGCCTCGGTCGGCAGGTAGCCGCCGTCCCATGCGCAGAACGCCGCGGCCTCGTACCACGACAGGCAGTTCATCGGCTTGGTCTCGTTGGCGCCCGCGGTGTCGGTCCAGGTCTGGAACATCGGATCGCACGCAACCGCCGCGATCAGCGCCGGTGTGCTGGCGACCAGGTTGGTGTCCCAGTTGGGATCCCAGCCGCTACCGGGGATGCTGGCGTGGGTGCCGGCCTTGTCCGCCGGCGGGCTCGCCTGGGTCCCCAGGCCGGCGGCGACGAACGCCCGGAACCGGCCGACGGTGATCTCGTACTTGTCGAGCCGGAACGTGCCGACCGTCGCCGGGAAGCTCGTGGTCCCCGAGCTGGCGTCGTTGGCGTCGTCGTAGCTGCGCGCGAAGCTGCCGCCGGTCACCAGCGGGCTGTCGCAGCAGCTGTCGTTGGTCGCCGAGCCACACGTCTTTGCCAGCTGCGCGCAGCTCGCGAGCTCACTGGCGACCGCCGCATCGGCCGCCGGCGCGGCGTCGGGCGACGGACTGCCGATCCCGGCGTCGCCGCCGGCCGCGGGATCCGAGTTGTGGACCGAGCCACACGCCGCCACCACCACCATGGATAACTTTATAAAATCCAATGATTTTATCATGGTCCATATGCTCGCCGAACACAGTTCATTCGCGCGCGCAACACGAGGAGCATTTTGCTGCGATCCACGAAAATCGCGGGTACCCCGATGTGGGGTCAAGGCTACCATCCGCGCGATGGCGTACCGGCTGCTGGCACTGGACCTCGATGGCACCTTGCTGCGCCGCGACCATACCGTCGACCCGCGCGACATCGCGGCGATCGCCGAGGTCCGGGCCGCCGGTGTGATCGTGACGATCGCGACCGGCCGGCTGTGCTCGGGGGCGCTCGGCGCGGCGCGCGCCTGCACCATCTCCGGCGCGATCGCGTGCGTCGAGGGCAGCCACCTCGTCGAGCTCGCGACCGGTCGGACGCTCTTGCACCACGCCATGCCGGACGACCTCGCGGCGCGGGTCCGCACCGAGCTCGCCGATCACGGGCTGACCAGCTTCGTGTTCGACGCCGACGGGATCCACCACGATCACGCGGGGGCGCCGTACGCGCGCTACGTCAGCACGTGGTCGCCGAACCTGCGCGTCGCGCAGCAGGACTCGGTGTGGCAGACCGTGCCGCTCGCGGTGGTCGCGGTCGGCGACGAGGCGGCGGTCGCGGCGGTGCACGCGCGGCTCCTCGGCCACGCCGAGCAGCTGTTCAGCGTGAGCTTCTCGGTCAGCGCGGTGCCCGGCAAGTACGCGATCCTGGTCCGCGCGGCCGGCCCGAGCAAGGGCACGGCGCTCGCCGAGCTGTGCCGGCTCGCCGGCTGCGAGCTCACCGAGGCGGTCGTGGTCGGCGACTGGTTCAATGACGTCCCGATGTTCGAGGTCGCCGGGCGGTCGTTTGCGATGGGCAACGCGCCCGACGCGGTGCGCGCCAAGGCGACCGATGGGCTCGTGGCCTCGTCCGGTGCCGGCGGCGGCATCGCCGAGGCGATCCGGCGGGTGTGGGGCTGATGCGCCACGCCGCGGTCCTGCACGTCGCGCTGGTCGCCGGGCTGACCGCCGGGCTGACCGCCGGGCTGTCGGAAGACGCGTCGGCCAATGTCGGCAAGCCCAACTACGGCGGGACCTTGAGCGGCGATCCGGTGGGCATCCACGGCATCGCGATCCGGCACGAGGAGCTGGTGCTCGATCTCCGGCCGCTGGCCGCCGGCCGCCTGGCCACGATCTCCGCGACCTACCACCTCGACAACCGCGCCGGCGAGGCCACGCTCGATCTGGTGTTCGTCGGCGGCTCGGACGAGCTGCACGAGTTCGCCGCGACCCTCGACGGCCGGCAGATCATGAGCGCGGTGCACACCGGCGAACCGCTGCCGGACCGCTGGCGCGCGCCGGCCACCACGCCGTCGCCAGAGGACGATGGCGACGGCGATGGCGATGGCGATGGCGAGCTCGACTACGAGGTCCAGGACATCGAGGCCCGCGGGCTCCAGCTCGTGGTGCCGCCGGGCGCGCACACGCTGGCGGTGTCGTACGCGGCCGACGCCGTGCACTACCACCACGGCGGGCTGACCCTGCGCCACCAGCTCGCCTACGTGCTGTCGCCGGCGCGGTCGTGGGACGGGTTCGGCGGCCTCGATGTCACCGTCCAGATCCCGCCGGGCTGGCGCGCCGGGGTGACCCCCGCGCTCGCGCGCGAAGGCGATACGCTGCACGGTGCGTTCGACCGGCTCCCGGCCGATGCGATCGCGCTGACCGTCCACGCGCCCGAGGGCGCGTACGCGCCGGTCAACCTCGTGGCGTGGCTGGTGTTCCTGGGGGTCGCGCTCGGCGGCGGGCCTGTCCTGTGGCGCTGGATCGCGGCGTACGAGCGCCGCCGGGCGCTCGCCGGCAAGTGGCCGTCGTGGCTGATCGCGCTCGGCGGGGGCGCGGCCTTTAGCGCCGCGTTCCTGGCGGCGGGGCTGGGCCTGGTGTTCGGTCCCCCGGGCGTGCTCGCCGCCGGCCAGGCCGATCACTACGGCTACGGCCAGGCGCTCGCGGCGGTCGCGGTCGTGCTCGGCGCGGGGCTCGTGCTCGTGGTCGGCGTCGGCCTCGCGCGGTTCGCGTCGCGCCGCGCCCACCTCCGGGCCGCGGGCTCGTAGCGGCGCTGGCCGGAACGCGGATTCACCCGGCGAGGTCTCGTATACTGGCCGGCCTGTGCACCTGAACGAGCTGCTCGACGTGGTCTTTCGCTGGGCTCACCTGATCGCCGGGATCATGTGGATCGGCAACTCGATGCTGTTCAACTGGCTCGATCGCAACCTCGAGAAGTACCACGCCGATCTCGCGCCGCTGTCGCAGGGCAAGATCTTCATGGTCCACTCCGGCGCGTTCTACGACGTCGAGAAGAAGCTGCTCCCGCCCGGCGGGATGCCCGACAAGCTGCACTGGTTCAAGTGGCAGAACGGCTTCACCTGGCTCACCGGGATCTCGCTGCTCGTCATCGTGTACTACGGCAACGGCGCCGCGTTCCTGGTCGATCCCAACGTCGCCGCGCTCGATCCGATCGTCGCGATCTCGCTGTCGGCCAGCGCGCTGCTCGTCGGCTGGCTGGTCTACGACGGGATGTGGCGCACCGTCGGCGAGCGCAACCCGCGCGGCGCGACGATCGCCTCGATCGTGCTGCTGTTCGCCGCGATCTACGGGTTCACCCAGGTGTTCTCGGGCCGCGCCGCGTACATCCAGACCGGCGTCCTGATCGGCACGATCATGACCGGCAACGTCTGGCTCGTGATCATGCCGTCGCAGCGCGAGCTGATCGCGGCGACCGAGTCCGGCCGCGCCCAGGACCCGACGCTGTCGCTGCGCGCCAAGCAGCGCAGCATCCACAACAACTACCTGACGTTCCCGCTGCTGTTCATGATGCTGTCGAACCACTTCCCCAGCGCGTACGGCCACCACCTCAACTGGCTGGTGCTGATCGCGGTGATGGTCGGCGGCGCCGGCGTGCGCCACTTCATGAACGTCCGCTACCGCGGCGAGGGCCGCCAGCTGATCGCCTGGGCATGGCTCGCCCCGGCCGCGGTGATGGCCGGGGTCGCGGTC
>DATBBB010000318.1:0-30165 GCA_036271215.1 Kofleriaceae bacterium
GCGTGATCGCGGCCCCACAGCCGCACGAACACGTCGCGCGGGTCGAGCTCGGCGAGCCGCTGGCGCGCCACGCGATCGCCGAGCGCGCCGCCGTCGCCCGTGGTCTCGGTGCCGAGCCGGATCAACCGCGGCTGCTTGCCCTCGAGCGCGGCCTCGATCAGCGCGCGCAGCTTGGGCTCGGGCCGCTCGAGCGCGACCACGACCTCGAGGTACGGCCGCGCCGGATCGCCGGCGACCAGCCGCGGCAGCCGGCCGATCTCGTCGAGGATCTCGGCCAGCGGCGCCGCGCCGCGCTTGGGCAGCCGCAGGATCTCGACCACGCGCGGCACCGGCAACGACCGCAGCTCGCGCACCCGGCCGGCCGCGAACTCGATCGCGACGACCTGGTGCTTGTAGTCGGCCTCGTCGAGCGACAGCGCGATCGGCGCCCCGGCGTAGCGGATCGACGGCCGCCCGACCCGCTGCGCGCGGTGGATGTGGCCGAGCGCGACGTAGTCGATCGCGTCGGGGAACAGCCGCAGCGGCGCCGACTCCTGGCCGCCGACCGACACCCGCCGCTCGCTCAGGTACTCGGTGTCCGCGCCTGCCATATAAAGGTGGCCGGTCACGATCAGCGCCTGATCCGGCCGCCGCCGCGCCAGCGCCGCCTCGATCACCTCGCCGTACACCGCGGTCAGCGGCTCCGGCGCATCGTGCGGCACATCGACCGGCCGCAGGAACGGCACCGCCGCGATCAGCCCGCGCCCGCCGGCGACCGGGATCAGGATCCGCGACAGATCGAGCGCGCCGTCGCCGAGCCGCGGCAGCCCGCCGATCACGTGGACGCCGAGCTCGCGCAGCACCGACGACGCCGCGCCGAGCCGAGCCGGCGAGTCATGGTTGCCGGCGATCGCGAGGATGTCCATCGCGGGCCGCGCCCGGCGCGCCGCTGCGAGGAACTCGAACCACATCCGCTCGGCGCTCGCCGGCGGGGTCGCGGTGTCGAACACATCGCCGGTGATCACCAGCGCGTCGGCCGCCTCGTGGACGCAGGCCTCGAGCAGCCAGGCCAGGAACGCGGCGTGCTCGTACTCGCGCGTGACCTCACCGCGGAGCGTGTGCCCGAGGTGCCAGTCGGAGGTGTGGACGAGCCGCATCGCGCGCGCATCGTCGCAGGGGGGTCTGACTACTGGGTCAGGTAGAGGTACGCCAGGCACATCTCGTCGGTCGTCTTCTCACCCCACTCGACCGGCGCGGTGTCGTTGCCGGTGTCGTAGTGGCAGGTGACCTTGACCTGGCTGCTCGCGTCGAGCGGCGTCGGCTCGGTGTTCCAGTAGAAGTGCTGCCAGTGGAAGCTCCACTGGTCGAGCTTGATCAGGCACGAGCTGCCGGCGTCGACCTCGGCCTTGGTGCCGCGGGTGTGCATGTGCAGCGCGCTGCCCCACAGCTTGAGCGGCGTCGCCGGCATCTTGCGCGTGCCCGCGGCGGTGGCGTCCGGATCGTGCGGCGGCAGGTCGACGTCGCCGCGCACGCTGGCGATCTGCGCCTCGTGCTCGACCGAGCTGGCGAACTGCAGATCGATCGTCGTGTGGTCCGGGCTGCCGTTCACCGCGAGGTTGGTCAGGTTGTAGTGGACCTGCATGATCAGCTTGCGGCCGCCCTTGACCCGCACGCCGGTGGTCGCCGGGAACGGGATCGCGCCCTGCCCCGGCGCCCAGCCGATCAAGAACGACGCGCTGTCGACCCCCGGCCCGCCGAAGCAATCGTAGCCGAGGTCGGCGTCCTGGGCGTCGAGCGCGGCGGCCTGGGCCTCGGCGTCGGCGTCGGGCAGCGCGAACACGATCACGTGGTGGACGATCGCGGTGTTCTTCGGGTGCACGTAGTCGCCGACCAGGAACGTGTCGGCCGCGACGCCCGGGTCGACGATGAAGCAGCGATACAGGTCGGTGCCGGCCGACGCCGGCGGCAGGTAGTCGGCGCCCGGATCGAGCGTGGCGTCGACGTGATCGAGGTCCGGCAGCGCGTCCGGCGGCGGCGAAGCGTTCGCGGCATCGCCGGCGGTGTGCTCGCCGTTGAACCACGTCGTCAGGGTCTGGACCTCGTCATCGCTCAGCCACTTGGTGTCGTAGTGGCCGCACGACCCGTCGTTGTCGGCGAAGTACGGCGGCATCTCGCGCGACATCACCGCGTACGACACCGCCTGGCCGCCCGCCGCGGCGACCGCGTCGTCGTAGGTCGCGAGCGAGAACGGCGCCAGCCGATCGGGATCGCTCGAGTGGCACTGCACGCAGTTCTGGTTGAGGATCTGATCGACCTGGCCGTAGTAGACCGCGGTGGTCGGGGCTGGCTGATCGTCGGCGGCGGTGTCGGTGCCGCAGCCGGCCAGGGCCGCGACAAGGAGCAGGACTAGGTTGCGCATGCCCGGTCCTAGTGCAGCTCGTGTGCGCGGCTCGGATCGGCCCAACTACACGAGATTCCAGCGCTCCAGCTGTCTGGTCGAGCGGACACTGTCCGGCGCCCCGGACAAACACTACCGGACGCCCCTACTCGCTCTCGAGCCGGACGTCTTCCTGGCCGATGATGACGTTCGGCGCCGAGTTGTAGGTCAAGGACAGCACGTTCTGGAAAGGTGGTCTGGAGCTCGATCGTCGAGGTCCCGGGCGGCGGCGCCGCGAGTGCCGGGTCACGGCGCGATCCAGTGTCCGCGTCGCCGGCGACGCGCGGGTTACTCGGGCTTGCCCTGGACTTCGCGCAGGAAGGCTTCTTCGCTGGCGCTGAGCGGGCGGCCCTTGAGGCGCTCGAGCTCGTCGCGCGACAGGCCGCCGACCTTCTGGCGGTGGCGGGCCATCGTGACGTGGGCGCGGCCGATCGAGGCGATCACGTCCTCGTAGGTCTCGAAGTGGACCGGGGCGCGCTCGGGGTGGCTGCGCAGCAGCTCGGTGATGCGCTGCTCGTGGCGCTTGACGATGTCGTCGAGCGTGGTCTGCAGCGGCAGGCGCTCGATCTTGGCCTCGGGCGGCGGCTCGAGGCGATCGACGCCGTGGGTGTTGCTGGTGACGAGGAACACGCCCTGGATCTCGCTGACCAGCTCGACCACGCGCAGGTGGCGCGGGTAGAGCTGGACCAGCTGGAGCATCGATAGCACGACGCCGCGCGGGTGGAGGTGATAGGCGCTCGCGCGGATCATGCTGCCGCCGTCGATGAACAGCCGCAGGAACGTCCGGTTGTGAGGGTAGATCCGGGTCAGGGTCAGATCCTCGACGTCGGCGATCCAGCGGTAGGACTTGCGCTCGAGGACCGAGCGGGCGCGGTCGTAGAACTCGAGATCGGCCTCGGGGAACGCCGCCGGCGAGACCCGGGCCAGCTCGTGGGGCTCGCCATAGACGGCGTCGAGCCGGGCGCGCAGCGCGGCGCCGCCGAACCCGCGCGGCCGCCGCATGCCGAGCGCGAACGCGACGACCAGCCAGAGGCCCATCATGAGGAAGAACACTTCCACGGGCCGCCATTGTGCCACGTGGAGCCCCGGAATGCGGCGGTGCGGCGATGCGGCAGTGGCGCCCGGCGATGCGGCGCGGCAGCCGGCGGGGCCAACGGCGCCCGGTCAGGGCTTGAGGTCGGCGATCAGCTTGTCGCGCAGCAGGCGCTGGCGTGGTCGATGCATCGCCAGCGTCGCTTCGCTTGAAATATATCGAAAATCCGATATTTATATCGGGTGGTCGATATACAAGCGGTCAAGTGGCTAAATAACCTGGACAAATCCAGGTTAAAGATCGCGGCCAAGGTACGGGAGCTGCGACGCCATCGCAAATGGACCCAGGCCGATCTGGCCGAGCGTCTGCACCTCTCGCAGAGCCGTCTGAGCGAGATCGAGCGGGGCGCTGGCTCGTTCACGGCAGAGCAGTTCCTGGTGGTCCTGAAGCTGTTCAATGTTGCGCCGAGCCAGTTCACCGATCAGCCGCCCGACGCCAACCTCGCCATTCAGAACGCGCTCGCGCGACTCGGGGCGCTCCACGTTCAGGAGAGCATCGACGTGCTGCCCAGCGACGCCCTGGAGGACGTTCACGACGTCGTGAGAGAGGCGCTACTCGACGGCTCTCCCCGGATCATCACCGCGCTCGCTCCAGTCCTGGTTCGAAACGCCAAGCGCTTGAACCCTCCCAAGTTGCACGCGGAGCTGGCGAGCCTCGGCCGAGCCCAGCGGCTCGCCTGGGTCATCGACAACACGCTCGACGCGCTCGCGCACCTCAGTCGCAACACCAGGGAATGGGCAAAGCTCTACCGCCATGCGGAGCTGCGCCTGCAGCTCTTCCTCGACATCGCCAACGCCCTCCTGGATCACCGCCCGCCACTGGATATCCTCGACGCAACCATCCGCAGCAAGCGCACCCTCGAGGAGATCCAGCGCGGCGCCTCGAAGGCGTCCCGGCACTGGGGAATTGCCACGAGCCTTCAACTCGAGGACTTCGTTCAAGCGCTGGAGGCGGCCCGTGCAGCTCATTAGCGACTTCTTCTTCGAGATCGACGCACAGTGGCCCCGGCAGGCAGCCAAGGTCCGCCTCTCGATCATCGGTTGCAGTGCGCTCATGCTGCAGGGCGACTACGAGCGTGGAACCAAGGATAGCGACGTGTTCGAAACCATCGACCTGACAGCCGAGACCAAACGACAGCTCGTCGCGATCGCAGGATCCGGGACTGATCTGCATCGCCGGCGAAATATGTACATAGATATCGTCGCCAATGGCGTGCCGTTTCTTCCCCACGTGCCGGTATGGCATCCAGTTCCCCACCTGAACGACACCCTCCAGCGGCTCGAGCTGGTCGTGCTCGATATCGTGGACGTGGTGGTCAGCAAGCTGAAGCGCTTCAACGCGAATGACCAGAGCGATATCGATGCGATGATCGAACGCGGGCTCGTGTCTCATGATCGGCTGGTCGAGCGATTTCGAGCCACCATCGATGAATTCAGCGGCGACGCGCGGGCAGAGGAGCTGCCGCGATACTGCGCCAACCTGCACCGCGTGGAGCGCGACATGGTCGGGGTCTCCGAATCGGAGATCGAGCTACCTTCGTGGATCTGACCAGGTAACGCGCTCACAAGGTCGTAGGCAACGGGTGCGGTCAGGGCTTGAGGTCGGCGATCAGCTTGTCGCGCAGCAGGCGCTGGAGGCCCGGCCGCATCGCGGCGATCTCCTCGCCGGCGAACGTCCGCTGCTCCATCGGCGGCTCCTTGCGCTCGGTCTTGTTCATGATCGAGATCGCGTAGGTCGAGTGCGGCAGCCCGAACACGTGGCCCAGCTCGTGGGCCAGCACGCGCTCGCGCGCCTGGATCGACAGGATCACGTACTTGCGGTCGCTCTTGGGCAGGTGCCACGCGACGCCGAACCGGGTCTCGCCGGCGACGTCGACGTCGTCGAGCACGCCGATCACGAACACGTGGATCACGGTGCCGTGCAGCCGGTCGCCCGCCAGCTCGTTGCGGTCGCGCCGGGTCGCGATGTGCGCCGCGCTGGCCGGCAGGGTGTCGATCCCGACGACCTGGAACCCGACGTCGAGCGGCGCGAAGTGATGGTTGGCCGCGGCGAGCTGGGCGGCGAGCCAGTCCGCCGTGGCGATCAGCCCCGCGTCGTCGACCGTGACGTGGAGCTGGAGCCCGATGCAGTGGGCGCGCGCCGGATCGCACGCCGGCAGCGCCGCGGTCGCGGCCGCGAGGTCGCCGGCGACGTCGGCATGCGCCGCACGCGACGCAGCGCACAGCACGAATGCGAGCACGATGCCGATGCCGAGCCGGCGCCCGAGCTCGAGCCGGCGCCAGAGCCCAGGCCGGCGCCAGAGCCCAGGCCGGCGCCCGAGCCCAGGCCGGCGCCCGAGCCGGAGGATGTTGACGCAGCGCACGCCGCGAGCATACGCGGTCCGCGCCGGGTCCACGACAGCTCGGCGAGGTCGTAGTTGCCGTCGTCGGCCGCCTGCAACGCGCCGCGGCGCCATGCTAGCGTGCCGGCATGTTGCGATGTTCGGCGCTGCTGGCGCTCGCGTGCGCGGCCTGCAGCCACGAGGACCCACCGCCGCCGATCGACGTCCCGATGGGCTACACCGGCCCGGTCAAGCTGACGGTCGAGAACCATGCGACCGGGGGCGTGGTGACGTCGAACCCGCCGGGCATCCAGTGCCCCAAGACGTGCGACGCCGAGTTCAACGTCGGCACCAAGGTCCACCTGACACTCGACAACACCAGCGACATGTACTTCCTCGCGGTGTTCTCCAATCCTTGCGTCAAGAGCGACGACTTCTCGTGCGACGTCACGCTGACCGGCCCGGCCGACGTCGGGGTCGAGGGCGCCCAGGAGGTCCGCTGATCAGCCGATCAGCCGCAACATCTCGAGCACGACCGCGCCGAGCGCGAACGCCGCCCGGGCGTAGATCGGCGCCATGACGTCACGGCCGGCGGCGACGTAGATCGCGCCCAACCCCACGCCGAACACCGCCGCGCCGAGCCGGACCGCGAGCCCGCCCGGCGCGATCAGGGCCTCGGCGAGCGCGCCGATCAGCACCGGCAGGACCGCCGGCCCCGGCGACAGCTCGAGCACGCGCTCGACGATCCAGCCGCGCAGCGCCAGCTCGGTGATCGCCGCGATCACCGCCGCGATCACCGCGACCATCACGCCGGTCACCACGTTGCCGCGCACGATCGGGGCCGCCGACCACTCGACGCCGCGCCCGGTCAGCGCCTCGACGACCGGCGTGCCGAGCGCCAGCGCGCCCGCGAGCGCCACCAGCCCGGCCACCGTGCTGACCGCGCAGACCCAGCGCTCGGCGTGCAGGACCTCCGCCCAGGTCCGCCGCCGCACCCAGCGCGACACACTCGCCACCGCGAACAGCGGCATCGCGATCGGGATCCGATCGGGCAGCGGCGCGATCGCCAGCACGACGAACGCAGCGATCTCGAACGGCACGAGGCTGCGCAGTGCACGCGGCCCGGGCGCGACGCGACGCGCGGCGCCCGCAGCCGGCGCGTCACGAAGGTCCGCCGCCTCCGGCGCATCGCGTGCGTCCGGCACCTCCGGCCGCTGCTCGTCGGACATCGCGGCAGCATACCAAGGCCCGCCGGCCGGGCACGCCCCCGCAGGATCACGGACACCGCGTGCGGCGCGCGGCTTGGGTCCAGATCGCGATCGATCGCGCGGCTGATTTTCGACGACAAACCCGGCCGTGCACGCAACAGATCGCTACGTCATGCTGTCGCGAACTCATGAGAACTCTCCCGCTCGTGCTCGCATGTGTGATCGCCGGTCACGTGTCGCTCGCCGCGGCCGCCGCCCCGACGGCCGCCGAGCTCGCCACCCGCAAGACCGAGCTCGAGGCCAAGCTGTCCGGCCAGGGCTTCACCGTCGTGGTCGAGCCGCCGTTCGTCGTGATCGGCGACGAGTCGCCCGCCACGGTGCGCCACCACGCCACCGGCATCCTGCACTGGTCGATCCACCTGCTCGAGGCCGAGTACTTCAAGACCCGGCCCAACAAGCTGATCGAGATCTGGCTGTTCAGGAACAAGGACACCTACATGAAGGGCGCCAAGAAGTTCTTCGGCGACACGCCCGACACGCCGTACGGCTACTACTCGACCGAGCACGACGCGATGGTGATGAACATCGGGCCCGGCGCCGGGACCCTGGTCCACGAGGTCGTCCACCCCTACATGGAGGCCAACTTCCCCAACGTGCCGGCGTGGTTCAATGAAGGCCTGGCGTCGCTCTACGAGCGCCCGGTCGAGAAGAAAGGCCACATCGCCGGCGTGACCAACTGGCGGCTCGGCGGCCTCAAGAAGGAGCTCGCCGACAAGACGCTGCCCGCGATGGCCAAGCTGCTCGGCACGACCACCGAGGAGTTCTACAACGCACCGTTCGACGCCTACGCCTACGCGCGCTACCTGATGCAGTACCTGCAGGACCAGGGCAAGCTCACCGAGTTCTACACCACGTTCCTCGCCGACAAGACCGATCTCACCGGCAAGACCGCGCTCGAGGCCGTGGTCGGCGAGCCGCTCGAGACGTTCGAGCCCAAGTGGCGCGCGTGGGCCGCGGCGCTCAGAGAAGACAACCACTAGCCCGGGTCCCCGCCCCGCTCGGTCTTTCCGAACCATGATCCCATGGACTGGTCGGACAACCAGGCTTGGGCGTATCGTCGCAGGCGTGCTGACCCGGCGCACGGCCTGGCTCGTCGCGATCGTCGCCACGCTCACCATGACGGTGAGCTACGTCGACCGCATCACGCTGTCGGTGCTCGCGCCGACGGTGACCAAGGTCCTCGGCATCTCCGAGTGGTCCTACGGCTTGCTCGGCTCGGTGTTCGCCGCGGCCTACCTGGTCGGCACGCCGCTCGCCGGCTGGTGGATCGACCGCGCCGGCGCCCGTCGCGGGCTCGTGGTCTCGGTGCTGGCGTGGTCGGTAGTCGCCGCGCTCCACGCCGTGATCCCCACGTTCGGCGTGCTGATCGTGCTGCGGTTCGCGCTCGGCATCACCGAGGGCCCGGGGTTCCCCGGCGCGGCGCAGACCGTGCAGCGCATCCTGCCCGAGCGCGACCGCGAGCGCGGGTTCGGCGTGCTGTTCACCGGCTCGTCGTTCGGCGGCATGATCGCGCCGCCGATCGCCGGCGCGATGTTCGGGCTGTTCGGGTGGCGCGTCGCATTCCTGATCACCACCGCCGCGGGCCTGGTGTGGATCCCGCTGTGGCTGCTGGTGACCCGGCCGCGCGCGGTGCGCGAGCGGCTCGACCTGCCGCCGCCGGCCAAGGCCGAGGCCAGAACCGAGGCCAGAACCGAGGCCAGAACCGACACGCCGCGACCGTCGCTCGGCGACCTCGTCGGCCACTCGATCATGCGGCGCGCGCTGTGCGGCGTGTTCGCGGCGGCGCCGATCTTCGGCTTCGCGCAGACCTGGGGCGCCAAGTACCTGGTCCGCGCGTTCGACACCCACCAGGCCGACGTCGGCCACTTCCTGTGGCTGCCGCCGCTGATGCTCGACGCCGGCGCGATCCTGTTCGGCGATCTGGCGTCGCGCCAGCGCCGGCCGCAGGGCGCCCCACCCCGCTTGTTGTTCGCGATCGCCGCCGCGCTCGCCACCGCGTTTGCGCTGCTGCCGCAGGTCGCGTCGCCGTGGCAGGCGATGGTGGTGATGGGGGTCGCGATGGCCGGCGGCGGCGCGATGTACACGCTGATCACCTCCGACCTGCTGTCGCGCATGCCGATGGGCAGCGTGTCGTTCGCCGGCGGCATCCTCGCCGGTGCACAGTCGATGGCGATGATCATCATCAACCCGCTGATCGGCCGCGTGGTCGATGCGCTGCAGAGCTACGATGTCATCGGGTTCGGCCTCGCGGTCTGGGTGATCCCGGGCGCGCTGATCTGGCTGGTGTGGCGCCCCGCGGCGCACTTCGATCCGGGGCCGACGCTGCCGCGCGCCCAGATCACATGACGCTGTCAAGCGCTCGGCGAACGGGCTAAGACTTCAAGGATGGCCGCTGCACTGACCGACGGCGCGATCCAGGTCGTGCTCGATCTGCGGGTCTACCGGCTGACCGCGATCCAGAAGACCGCGTACCGGCTCGCCGATCGAGTGACCGTGGTCCTCGGCGTGATCGCGGGCGAGCTGGCGCCCGGCGGCGATCAGCTACCCGCCACGCTGCAGTTCAAGCCGGGGACGTCCGAGCCAGCCGCCCGCGAGGTCGCGCGCCAGTTCTACCAGGAGCTGCTCGATCAGGAGCTGCGCGAGCAGATCGCCGACCAGACCAACGCGGTGCGAACGCTGATCCTGGCCCACGCGTTCTCGAATGCCGATCTGATCAAGCGCGGCGACCGAGGCGAGCGAGGCGAATGACCGAGCTCCACCCCAGGTTCGCCGGCCGGGCCGCGTTTGCGCCGCCCGCCGACTATCGCCTGCTGCCGTGCCGGTTCCTCGCGCTCGACGACCACCGCGTCGTCGTGACCAACGAGGTCGGCGAGCACGTGGTCATGACGCGCGATCAGCTGCGCACGTTCGCCGGCCGCACCCTGGCCACCTGCGAGCCGCTGTATCGCGAGCTCAAGGCCAAGCACTTCCTGTTCGACGACGAATCGCGCGCCGCGCTCGACCTCCTGGCGCTCAAGGTCCGGACCCGGAGGGCGGCGGTCGCTCGCCTGACCGGGCTCCATATCTTCGTCGTGACCCTGCGCTGCGATCACAGCTGCCACTACTGCCAGGTGTCGCGGCAGACCGAGGACAAGACCCGGTTCGACATGACGCCCGCGCACGCCGATCGCGCGCTCGAGCTGGTGTTCGCCAGCCCCAGCCCGGCGATCAAGATCGAGTTCCAGGGCGGCGAGTCGCTGCTCAACTTCGCGCTGATCCGCCACGTCGTGATCGAGGCCGAGCGGCGCAATGCCAGCCACCGGCGCGATCTGCAGTTCGTGATCGCGTCGAACCTGACCCAGATCGACGACGAGATCCTCGAGTTCGCGCGCGACCATCGGATCTACTTCTCGACCTCGCTCGATGGCCCCCAGGACCTGCACGACGCCAACCGCCCGTTGCGCGGCGCCAGCAGCTACCGCGCCGCGCTCGACGGCGTCGCGCGGATCCGCGCCAAGCTCGGCCCCGAGTTCGTCTCGGCGTTGATGACCACGACGCCGGCCAGCTTGCCGCGCGTCACCGAGATCATCGACGAGTACGTCCGGCTCGGGTTTCACTCGATCTTCCTGCGCAGCCTGAGCCCGTACGGCTTCGCGGTCCGGACCCGGCTGGTCCGCGGCTATGACATCACCGACTGGCTGGCGTTCTACCGGCGCGGCCTCGCCCACATCCTCGAGCTGAATCGCCGCGGCGTGCGGATCCGCGAGGAGCTGACCGCGCTGCTGCTCGGCAAGATGTTCTCGCCGAGCGGCACGGCCTACGTCGACCTGCAGTCCCCGGCGGGCATCGCGATCGGCGCGCTGGTCTACAACTACGATGGCAAGATCTACGCCTCCGACGAGGGCCGCATGCTCGCCGAGATGGGCGATCATAGCTTCTGCCTGGGCAGCCTCGACGATCAGACGTTCGCGTCGGTGATGACCAACGACACGCTGCACGGCATGCTCGAGGATTCGCTGCCCGAGAGCGCCCCGATGTGCTCGGACTGCGCGTTCCTGCCGTGGTGCGGTGCCGATCCGACGTTTCACCAGGCGACCCAGCGCGATGTGGTCGGCCACAAGGCGTTCTCGGCGTTCTGCGCCAAGCAGATGGCGGTGCTGCGTCACCTCGTGACGTTGCTCGAGGACGACCCCGAGGCGGCGCGAATTCTACGGAGCTGGATCTGATGCTGATCAAGCTCGGAGGACGCGGCGTGCGGGCGCTCGGCGCGGTGTCGCCACGGCCGTTCATCGGCCGGATCGCGACCGATCCGGCGCGGCCCGGTCCCACCGAGATCTGGCTCGCGCGCGATGCCGGTGACTGGCCCGCCGGGTTTCGCGCCTACGTGTGTGCCGCGGCCGCCGCGCACGATGCAGCCCCACCCGACAGCTACGTGCTCGACCCGGCGTTCTCGTACCTCGGCGCCGGCGACGTGGTTCGCATCGATCCCGCGCACCAGGCGATCCATGCGCTGTATCGCCGCCACGCCCGCACCAATGCCTTGCTCGTCACCGAGCGCTGCAACAACTACTGCGTCATGTGCTCGCAGCCACCCAAGGACCGTGACGACTCCTGGCTGGTCGACGACCTGATGCAGGCGATCCCGCTGATGTCGCCCGAGACCCGCGAGCTCGGGATCACCGGCGGCGAGCCGGGCCTGCTCGGCCCCCGGCTCGTCGAGCTCGTGGCGCAGCTGCGCGATTGCTTGCCGAGCACCGCCGTTCACATCCTGTCCAATGGCCGGACGTTCGCGGCCGGCGACCTCGCGCAGCACCTCGCCGGGCTGCGGCATCCAGACCTGATGCTGGGGATTCCGCTCTACGCCGACGTCCCCGAGGTCCACGACTATGTCGTCCAGGCTCGCGGCGCGTTCGATGACACGATCCGCGGCATCTTGAACCTCAAGCGGCACGGGGTCCGCGTCGAGCTGCGGTTCGTGATCCACGCGGATACCTACGCGGGGCTGCCGGCGTTCGCCCGGTTCGTGGCCAGGAACCTGTTGTTTGTCGACCACGTCGCGCTCATGGGCCTCGAGCTGATGGGGTTCGCGCGGACCAACCTCGAGGCGCTGTGGATCGATCCGCTCGATTACCAGGTGCAGCTCCGCGCGGCAGCCGAAACCCTCGATCGCGCCGGCCTCCGGGTCTCGATCTACAACACGCCGCTCTGCGTCCTCGCGCCTGACCTGCATCGTTTTGCACGCGCGTCGATCTCGGACTGGAAGAACGCCTATCTGGACGATTGCGATGGGTGTGCGCTGCGCGCCCGGTGTGGTGGGCTGTTCGCTTCGTCGGTGCTGCGCCGCAGCCGCGGCATCGCCCGGGTATCGCTCGGGTAGCAGCGCGATGGACGCCATTGCGATCGCGCGGCCGGCGCGCGCATGATGCGTGGTGGTGCGGAGGGCTTTGTTGCCGTTGAGCTCGGCAGTGCTGGCGGCGCTCGGGGGCGCGGCCGGCTCCGGGCTGCTCGCGTCCGATGCCGCCGCGCAGGTCGCGGCGCGCCGCGACGACGACGACGACGCTCCGCCACCGCTGCTCGCCGTGCCGTCGAATGCACCGCCGCCGGTCCTGATCGCCGGCCACTCCTCGCACTCATCACATTCGTCGCACAGCTCGCACTACTCGGGCTCGCGAGGCGGTGGCGGTGGCGACTGGTCCTCGGACTCCGACGACTCGACGCCATCGGCCTACGTCGCGCCGCGTCCACCGCCGCCGCCACCACCGCCCAGGCCTGCCCACGTGGTCGTCGTCGCGTTCCCCGGCGGCAAGCTGTTCCTCGACGACAAGCCGGTCGGACAGGACACCACCATGGCCCTGACGCTCAAGCCCGGCAGCTACCAGATCCGGGTGGTCAACCGCTTCCTCGGCGAGCACACCGTGGCCATCGACGTCACGGAGGGCCAGACCGGCACGATCCCCATCCACTGGTGACCAGATCATGACGGCACAGCGCCCCAGCACGGCCAAGCCAGATCCCGTCGATCCCGTCGAACGCCGGATCGAGCCGGCGGTCACCGCATGGGCGCGCACCGTGTTCGGGGCGCCGCGGCGGCTCCATGCGCTGGTCACGGCCGTCGAGCCGCGCGACGACGTCATCGAGCGCGTCGCGACCCACATCGAGCGCCGGCAGCTCCGCGAGGTCCGCGGCCCGACCGGCGAGCGCCGGAGCACGCGGCCCCGCGTCGATCCGGCGACCGCCGACCCGTTCGCGTACAGCGACGCGACGCTGCGGGCCGACTCCGAGCACGTCGTGGCCTGCGGCAACTGTGGGGCGGCGGGCCGGATGGCGTGCGGCGGCTGCCGCGGCACCGGCCATGGCAGCTGCCCGACCTGCCATGGCAGCGGCACGCAGGCGAGCCCGAAGACCGGGCGGCCGATCCGGTGCAAGAGCTGCCGCGCCACCGGCTCGGCGCCGTGCCGCAACTGCGGCGGTGCCGGCGCGGTTCCCTGCCGGGCGTGCCTCGGCAGCGGCCATCAGCTGGTGTGGCTGGCGATCGAGCGCTCCGAGCGCTGGGAGATCGTGGTCCCGCCCCACAGTCCGCTCGTGGCCACGCTGCCCGCGCTGCGCGAACACCGCGCGATGCGACACCCCGAGCTCGCCACGGCCCAGATCCTCGACGAGCACGTCGCCAGCGGACCGATCGATCTACGGACGATGCCGGTGGCCGATCGCCGCACCGTGGCGGCCCAGCGCGAGCGGCTCGAGCCGCGGCTCGAGCGAATCGGTCACCAGCAGTACCTGAAGATCGCAGCGATCCGGCGCGATGTCACGTTCGAGATGTGCGGCACGCGCGCGACCTTGTCGCTCTCGGGCTCGCGGCTCCTCGGAGCTACCACACCCGACGTGCTGCGGCCGATCCGCCGCCGGCTGTACCTGTGGCTCGCGATCTGCGCCGGGGTGCTGGTTGCCGGGCTCGCGATGAGCACGGCGTGGCTCGGTTCGTCGAGCTACTTCAAGGTGGCGCGCGGCAACGCCGACTTGCTGGCCGTGCTGGCGTTCGGCTGCGCGGTCCCGGCCACCGGGACGCTCCTGCGGTCGTGGCGCGGCGGCATGCGGTTTCACCCGATCCGGTGGCCCACGGTGGTTTGCGCGGCAGTGACGGGCGTCGCGCTTCCGCTGATCCCGATCGTCGCGTTCGCGGCGCGGCCTGAGCTCGGCGAGGCCTCGCGTGCGCTCGCGGTGAACGACGTCGCGCACGCCCGCGCGGTGATCGATGCGTTCGATGAGCTGCATGGTCCCGGCGCCGCACGCGACGTCGAAGATCAGGTGATGCTGGCCGAGGCCCAGCAGGTGCAGGGCAGCGAGCGGCTCAAGCTGCTCGATACGGTGGCCTCGCATCACGGGGCCGTGGCCGCACAGGCGGCCGGCGACGCCCGGGCGCAGCGGCTCGACGAGGTCCGCCAGCTGATCTCCGCGCACCACAGCAGCGAGGCGCTGGCGGCGCTGGATCGCGGCTTTCCCGGTGACCGGACCGGGCCGGTCGCCGAGGAGCATGCGCGCGCGCACGAGGCGATGAAAGACGCCTGCACCACGCCGGCATGCCGGTTCGGTGAGGCGCTCCAGGCCGACACCGCGCGCACCACGCCCGAGCGAGTCGACGCGCTCGCCCCGGCACGCGCCGACGTGCTGCAAGCGCTCGATCCGAAGCGGATCGACGCCAAGCTGCTGCTGCCGCGCCTCCAGCAGCTCCGGCGACTGCGCGATGCCGGTACGGAGACTGCCAAGATCGCGCCTGCGGACGCCGAGCTCCAGAGCCACGCCCGCGACGCGATCCGGTGGGCAAACGACGAGCGCGCCAAGGTCCGGTTGCTCGGCAACAACCTCGCGATCATCGAGGAGCTGATCGGTCCGTCCACCACGCCGGCCGGCGGTATCCCGTCGATCGCGCTCGACGGCGAGACGCTGTACCTGGTCATGGATCGCGCGGGCCCGTGCACCGGAATCTACGCGGCCGGGACGGGCACCGCGGCACGAACCATCCGGTCGAACACCTGGCCGCCGGATCGCATCCTGTCGCAAGCGCTCGGCGCACCGGCGGTGATGCAGCCGCAGTCGACCGATCATCCGACCGTGCGGTGGTACGCGGGCGGCGCGCCGATCGTCGCGCGGTGGGACGCGGGCGAGCTGATCGAGCTGCGGATCGGCGACGCCACGCCGTAGTCACACCACCGGATGGATCCCCGGCGGGGCCGTGTCGTCGAGGATCTCGAACGCGGCGCGCGACGACCGCAGGGTGGTCGTGGTGCCGGCGCGGCGCAGGGTCAGCTCGCAGCGCGCGATCTTGGAGTTGAGGCAGATCTTGGCGCCGCCGGGTGGGTTGTCGTAGCGCAGCGCGACGAAGTCGGTGGCCGCCGCGGTGATCCGGATCGCGAGCTCGCCGGCCGGACCGGCAGTCTCGATCTGCCAGTCGTAGGGCGCGTAGCGGCCGGCCGCGCGCAGCGCACGGCCCAGGCCGTTCCAGGCGAGGGTCTCGCCGCCGAGCCGCAGCATCACCGGGCTCATCGGCGGGGTCCACAGCGGGCCGAGCTTGAGCCGCGCCGTCGAGCACTCGAGGAAGGCGTCGGGCGCGTCGTCGAACCCGGCGACCTGGCCCCAGGCGTAGCGATCGGTGTGCTGGCTGCCCCAGTTGTGATTCTGGCTGCCGGTCCAGCCGTCGATCACCAGCGGCGCGCCGTCCAGGTCGAGCGTACCGGTGAATCCAGCGAGCGGCCGGCCGACCAGCGTCTTGGCCCTGGGGATCGGGGTCCGGTACAACCGCTCGGGCAGGAACAGCAGCGGCGGCTGGCCGCCGGCGTAGCGCAGGTCCCAGGCGATCGTGTGGCCGTTCGCGCCGGCCGCGCCGCGCAGCGCCGCGTCGTCGAGCCGGGCGTCGCCGATCGCGACCTCGAGCCGATCGCGCGCGAACGTGCAGCCGCGGACCGGGTGGACCTGCTTGACCGCGATGATCCGCGGGTCGCCGGGGCCCTCGCGGTCGAACACGATCGCCCAGAGCTCGCCCACGGCGTCGGCCGGCCGGCCGCGTGGCGAGAAGATCGTGTAGCGGATCCAGAACGCGCGCCGCCCGCTCGGGTCGTTGGCGCGCTGGAACCAGCTCTCGTAGTGGCCGGCCGCGCTGCCCGGCTCGTAGCGGGCGGCGTTCCAGTGATCGCGGCTCGCGCTCGACATGCGACGAGTATTCCCCGATTGTGCGGTCGGACCAAGACCCCAGGGTCGCCCGATCGGACCGCACGGCGAATCACGCCGCGGGTCGCGCGGCTCTGGGGTCAGGCGCCCGGGGCGTGGAAGTGGAACGGGTAGTTGACCTGCACGCCACCGCCGTCGCCGGGCGGCGGGAACTCGATCGACTTGATCACGCTGGCGAGGCAGCTCGTGACCTCCGGATCGAAGCCCTCGCCCGACGACGACGGCACCGAACCATTGGGCGAGATGAAGAACGAGAGCTTGACCTCGCCGCCGATCGTCGGGTGCGCGAGCAGCTGCTTCTCGTAGCAGTAGCTGATCTCGTTGAGGTGGCGCCGGATGTAGCGGCGGACGATCGACTTGTCATAGCTCGAGCCCGAGATCACGGCCTGGCCGACGTGCGGCACCGCGGGCTGGTGACCGGGCATGCCGATGCCGTCGCGATTCGGCAGGCCGAACGCGAGGCCGCGCGGGTCGACGCCGATCCGGCCGTACGGCCCCGCCGCGATCGTGCCGCACGAGCCGCCGAGGCAGCCACCGCCGCCGCCGGGGCCATGCAGCCCGCCGCCGAACATGCCGCCGCCCGCGCTGTCGGGGCCGTAGATCGAGCCGTTGCGGTCGATGCCATCGAACCCGTTCTCGTAGTCGCCGGTCGCGCCGAGCACGCGGACGCCGTCGAGCAGCGCCACCGAGCCGAGCGGGCCGGCGGTGCGCGCCTCCTCGATCGCTTCCTGGCGCGTCATCGGCGGCCGGCTATCGCGCTCCGCGATCTGGATCCGGCCCTGGCTGTGCACGCTCGGGTCACCCGACGCGCCGGCCGGCAGCGCCATCGCCGGCGCGGCCTGGGTCGCGCCGTTGCTGGGGCTATCGCCGTGGTCCTTGATCTCCTCGGGCGGGGTCTCGAGCTTGGCGATGCCGACGTACTTCATCCCGGTCTGCTCGTCGGGGTCGAACGCGATGCTGGCGGTCGTCTGATCGTCGGGGACCAGCCGGAGCAGCGCCCAGATCGCGAGGTGCACCGCGAGCGAGCCGGTGAAGTACGACAGCGCGCGGCTCTCGAGGTGCGCGAACAGCGGCGCGGCGTGGCGGCGCGGGCGCGCCACCGCGGACACCATGAACGTCGTCTGGCCGATGCGCGCGCGGATCCGCGCCTTCAGCGGGATCGGGACCTCGATCGCGCCGGCGGTCGACGCGCTCGGCCGCGACCGGCCCGCGGCGGCGAGCTCGGCCAGCGGCGTGGCCTTGCCGTCGACGATCAGCTCGCCGTCGATCCCGGCGCCGTAGTTGAACACGAAGTCGTCGCCCGACGGCGCGATCAGCGGGAACGCCGGTTGCGGGGCGTGCTCGACGGCGAGCTCGACGCCGGGCGCGGTGCCGATCCGGTAGAACGGGCTGCGGCGCTCGCCGCGCATCCGCCACAGGCCGCGCGCAACGCCGGCGAGGCCGAACACGAACCCGCCGGCCGCGAGCCAGTCGATGCCCGGGTTCAGCACGGTGGGCCGGAACGCGTACGCCGGGCGATGCTGGATCCGGGTCCAGGTGTCGCGCCGCGCGGCGTCGTCGGCGCTGGTCTGCACCGCGGTCGCGAACGCGATCGCCGAGATCAGCAAGCACACGACGCCGGTGGCGAACCAGCCCCAGGTCGCCGGGGTGATCTTGCCGCCGCGCGGATCCATGCAGTGCTTCACGTCGATCACCGAGTCGCCGAACATCGCGGCGACCTCGATCGCGCGGGCGCCGCCGAGCTCGTCAGTGGTCTCGGCCGCGCGCGGCGGCGCGGCGAGCCGCGGCGCGGCCTCGATCGGCAGCCCGAGCGCCAGCGCGCCCGGCGTGGTGGTCGCCCGCGGGTGCGCGATCGGCGGTGGCGGCGTGGACGACGGCACCGAGCGCAGCACCGGCACCGGCGGCCGCGCGGGCGGCACCGGCGGCGGCGCCAGCGCCGGGTCGGATACCAGCACGCTATGCAGGGCGAGCGCCGGTGCCGGCGCGGTGCGCGGTGCGGCGATCGTGCCCGAGGTCGACGCCATCGCGGCGGACGACACCACACCCGAGGCCGCCGGCGGTGCCGCCGGGACCACCGGAGCCAAGGCGGCACTCGAGGCGGTACCCGAGGCCAGCGCCGGCTGGCTGATCGCGAGCTCGACCCGCACGTCGCCGAGCTGGATCACGTCGCCCGACTGCAGCTTGGCCTTGTTGATCTTCTTGCCGTTGACGAACGTGCCGCGGGTCGAGCCGAGGTCGATCAGGCTGACGTCGTGCGGGTTGACCTCGAGCACGGCGTGCATCCGGCTGACCGAATCGTCGTCGATCCGGAGGTGGGCCGACGGCACCTTGCCGATCTTGATCACGCCCAGGGTCAGCGTGTCCTCGCGGAGGAACTGGCCATTTTGGAAGATGCGAAATGTCAGTGCGAGCTTGGTTTTGGACATGGGCGAACCTTCGTCGTGACGCGCGAGCGCGCGGGGCGCCTGGCCGGTCCGCGACGGCCCCGCGCGCACCCTGCGCACGCGAACCACCGCGACCTGCTCGGCCGGCGTGACCGCGGGCGACGTGCCTTGCGATCGAAAGCTACGACACCCCATCCCCGGCCCGGTTCCGCATTTCGAACGCGTTCATGCTGGACAACCGGCACCGCGATCCCGGGCATGCCCAGGCGTGCCCAGGCGTAATCGAGCGCAATTGCGCCGGTCGGATGCAACCCCGCGCGCCCGGCGTTGTCGTCCTCGCAAGCGTGGGACGCGTGGATGCCGCCCGCTGTCGAGCGGGTCACGCCTCGACGACTCGGAGCGCTCGCGCGGCGGGAATGATCCGCGGCCACCGCGCGTACGGTGCCCGGCCGGCGGCGACCTCGACGGTGCCGCGGATCGCCATGCTACCGTGCACGGCCATGGTGGCCGAGCCGGATGCCGCGCCGAGCCCGCTCGCGGTACGCGGGTTGCGCGTCGCCCTGCCCGACGGCCGGATCTTGATCGACGGCGTCGATCTGACGATCGGCGCCGGCGAGGTCGTCGTGCTGCTCGGCGGCTCGGGCGCCGGCAAGTCGACATTCGCCCGCGTGCTGTTCGAGCGCGACGAGCTCGCCGCCGCGGGGTTCGAGGTCGTGGCCGCCGAGCTCGCGCTCGATCGCGATCAGCTCGGCCTGGTTCCGCAGCGCGGCGCGCTGTTCGATCACCTCGACGTGCGCGGCAACCTCGAGCTCGCGCTCCGCCACGGCCGCCGCGCCGCCGGCGAGCCCGGCCCGGGTCACGACGCCGCGACCTGGCTGACCCGCGTCGGGCTCGACGCCAAGCTCGCCGTGCCCGGCACCCCGGTGACCCAGCTGTCCGGCGGCCAGGCCCAGCGCGTGGCGGTCGCGCGCGTGCTCGCGAGCCGGCGCAAGCTGGTGTTCCTCGACGAGCCTTCGGTCGGCCTCGATCCCCACCGGGTCCGCATGCTCGCGCGGCTGATCCGCGATCAGGTCAAGGCGCTCGGGATCTCGGCGATCGTCGTCACCCACGACGTCGCGCTCGCCGCCGGCGTGGCCGACCGGTTGTTCCTGCTGTCGCTCGAGCACCGCAAGCTCGAGCCGCTGTTCGCCGATCGCTGGCCGGGCGCGCTCGAGGAGCCGGGCCACCCCGCCGAGCTCCGCGGGCGCTGGCTGCTCGAGCTCGAGGCCGCGCTGGTCAGCCACCTCGAGCTCCACGGCGACCGCGCCCCACCGGCCGGGCCGCCACCGCCGCGCCGCGCGCTCGCCCGCACCGCGCGCGCATTCGAGCCGCTGGTCGCGCCGTTCCGAGTCGCCGCGATCGCCGCCGCCCGCGTGCCCGGCCAGCTGATCGCGCACCCGCGCGACTTCGCGATCATCGCGCGCCGGGTCGTCGCGCAGACCCTGGTCCGGCCGCTGGCGTTCTACGCCGTGGTCTCGACGCTGATCGGCTACACGGTGCTGTTCGTGATCAGCAAGGTCGGCGGCGCCGGCGTGCGGCCCGATGCGCTGCTGCGCCAGATCGGCGGCAGCTACGTCGTCGCGCTGGCGCCCGCGCTGTCGGCGCTGCTGTTCGTCGCCGCGTCCGGCAGCGCGACCAACGCGTGGCTCGGCTCGATGAGCCTGACCAAGCAGACGCTCGCGCTCGATGCGCTCGGGGTCGACCGCCGCGCGTACCTGTGGGCGCCGGCCTGGCTCGCCGCCGCGCTGGCCTACCTCGCGGTCGCCGCGCTGTTCGCGCTCGGCATGATCGCCGGCGGCCTGGTGGTCTGCCGCGCGTACGGCGTGCCCGGCGCGTGGGCGCTGCTCACCGGCGACCTGCTCGATCCGCGGCCCGAGCGCGTGCCGTACGCGCTGCGCGCCGGGTTCCTGGTCTGGATCTACGCGTGGGGCATCGCGAGCGACGTGGTCGCCAAGGGCGGCGCCGCCAAGCCGGAGGCCGACGCCGTGACCCGCGGGATGACCGCGAGCGTCGTCGCGTGCACGCTGTGGGTCGTCGCGTGGGAGCTCGCGACCGTGGTCGTGGTGTTCCGCGCGTGAAGCTCGCCGGCGGCGGCCTCGGCGCGCTGATCGTCGCCGGCCACGCGGCCGGGTTCGCCGTGCTCGCGACCCGTTGCCACGGCACCGAGCTCGCGCTCGAGGTCACCGCGCCGCCGGCGTCGCCGGTGGTCGCGCTCGACGCCCGCGTGCCCGCCGCGCTCGCCGGCCGGATCGCGATCGACGACACCGGCGCCGGCCCCGGCCTGCACCACCGGACCTGGCGCGTGCGCTACCGGGGCGGGATCGAGCGCGCGGTCGGCGCCGCCCAGCTGGTCGGGCCGTTCCAGGATCCGGGCCACCCGGCGTGCACCGGCCGGGTGATCGTCGGCCAGCGCCTGCTCGATGACGGCCGCGCCGGCCCGGGCACGATCGCCGCGGCGATGGCCGCCGAGCTCGCCACCGAGCTGCGCGGCGAGTCGATGTTTCCGATCGGCGCGTTCCAGCGGATCGAGCGGCTGCGGCTGGGCTGGGCGCGGCTCGCCGCGCACCCCGGCGATCGCGCGCTGGTCGGTGACGCGCCGCACGGCTACGTCCGCGCCGAGGCCACGATCATCTTCGATCGCGTCGCGGTGCCGCTGACCGTCGCGCTGGTCCCCGAGCCGTCGCCGGGCGCGCTGCGGTTCCGGATCGCCGCGCACGCCGATCTGACATTCGACAACCGCGCCGTGCAGTGGCTCAGCGACAAGCTCGGCGCCGACCGGCTCGCCACCCGGCTCGCGCGCCGCCAGATCGACGACACGCTGATCACCGCGCTCGCCCCGCCGCCACCGTTCGCGCTGGCCGGCGGCCAGACCCTGCAGTTCACCTACTGCGATGATCCACTCGAGATCGCCGACGCCGCGTACGGCGCGCTGCCGTTCGGCGTCGCGATCGGCACGAACGCCGCCGATCCGCGGATCCTGCCGCCGCGGCTGGGGCCGGGGCCGCGCGCCGCGCCGCTGCCGGCCACCGCGCTCGCGCTCGATCTCGATCTCGACGCGCTCAACGCGGTGCTCTACGAGCTGTGGCGCGGCGGGTTCCTCGATCGCCGGCTCGCCGAGGCCGGGCTCCACGAGCGGTTCAATACCGATCTCACGGTGACCCAGTTCCTCAGCCTGCGGCTCGCGGCGCCACGCCTGCGGTTGCCGCCGGTGATCACCGCCGCGGCCGGTGCGCTGCGGATGTCCGCCGAGGCGCGGATCGCGATCCACGACGGCGGCGCCACCACCACCGGCCGGGTGTGGGGCGGCCTCGCGTTCCGGTTCGCGCCGCACGCGGTCGAGCCGATCGCCGTCGATCTCGACGAGCTCGCGCTGTCGTGCGAGCGCGCGCCGACCACGCTGGTCCCGTGCTACGACGATCTCGTCGCCGCCATGCGCGGCCGCGCCACGGAGTTTCACGGGGTTCTCACCCGGAGCTTCACAGCCCTTTTATCCGACATCTTCGTCGGTCGAATCGGCGCCCCCGGCCTGCCCGCCGATCTGGTGATTCGCGGCGTGATCCCGGGCATTACAACGACCTCGACGAACGCAACAGTGCACTTCGAGCTCGATGCCGCGATCTTCGCTGCACACGAATTACACAGCCGCTAAGCCAGCTCACAACAATCGTGCCGAGAGTTCTCGCGCAACGCTGACTCTCCGACACCAGGGCAGATCGTGTGATGATGACGTCGTTTCAGCGCGGCGTGCGAGTTGCTAGGGTTCATGAATGGGATGTCATATCGTGCGGCGTGATGTACCCAATGAGCCCCAGCCGCGTCTGGAGCCACCTCCGACCACCAAGATGAGCGCGCTGCGGCTGAACGAGCTGCTCAACGATCCGTCGGACATGTCGATTGAAATATCGACTGACTCGTCGACGATCGCGATGCCGCGGCTCGAACGGCCGGCCGAGCACGCCGGGGTCCAGCGACTCGATATCGACGCGACCACCGCACCGACGCGGGAGATGAATGTCGTGGTGGATCCGGACGCGGTGGCGCTGATCGCCGAAGCTCCGGCGGCGCGGGTCGCCGAAGCTCCGGCGGTGGCGCCGGTGCCCGGGCCGCCGGCCGCCCAGGCTGACAATTTCTACGCGATCAGTGAGGCCCGGCTGCCCTGGCACGCCCACTACGCAACATCGCGATGGTCGCGCGCACTGCCGATCACCAGCGCTCTTGTCATCCTGATCGCGCTGACCACACTCGCGTCGTGGTTCTTCGGATCCGCAATCCGCTGAGTACTCTGCAGAAGATCAGGCAGACTGCATCAGATAGGCAGTCTAATTATTAACAATATAAGTGTCTGTGATATACAGCTAATTTCATTTCCATTCCCGGCTCTGAGAGTCATGATTTGGTGATGGGCGATAACATCGTGACACACGTCGAGGCAGGGGGTCTCCCGCAGAAGCGCATCGAGTCCAGGCCGACGCGGGAGATCAGCGAGCAGCAGTTGCACAACTTGCTCTGCGATCCGGCGAACGTGCCCTGCCGTTCGAGCGCGACGGGCTCCTCCGACGAGCTCGGCGCGGCGGTCGAGCCGCAGACTCGACCGCCGCTGGCCGAGGGATCCGGCTGGCAGCTCGCGCACACGCTGCGCCACGAGCCCGCACACACGCCGCCGGCGACGGAGCCGGCGACGCGCCCCGAGTCGAGTCCCGCATGGGAAGGCGAGGACTGGGACGATACCCGCGTGTATTGCGTCGAGCACAACAACCTCTCCACGCTCGCCATGTCCGCCATGCCCCCGGGCTCCCGCCCACCAACCGCGCCGACCGCCCACTCGATCTCGCGCGACGACATCCGGACCGCCGCCGAGCTGCCGTCGGCGCGCCGGCTGCCTCACGGGTCCACCGCGTCGCCGCTGCTCCGGCGCTCGGTCATGCACATGGAGCCGCTCGGACCCACGGCCGATCCCGCGGCCTCGGAGATCATGCTCGACGAACCGGTGGCGCTGGGCGCGCGGGACCTCGCCGCCGGCGGCGCGCCCGCCGAACCGGAGCCGGAGCGCGACGGGCCGACGCCACCGTATGTCGCAGCGCTGGAGCGGTCGCTCACCGAGCTGGCGATCCCCGAGATCCAGGCTGTCCCGCAGTACATCCCGCCGGCTCCGCCCATCGCCAACCGGCCGATGGTCCTGCCGGCTCCGATGTTCCCGCGCGGCTCCGGGCCCGCGAGCTTCACGGCCGGCGCGCTCGGCGCGGACGGCTTCGCGCCGGCGGTCGCGAGGTTCGAATTCAGCGCGCGGCGCGAGCTGTTCGCTGCCGGCCGCGATGTGCCTCACATCCCTCCCACGCGTGTGTCGCCGGTCACCGCGCACCTGCTCTGGGCCATGGCGCATATCCATCCGCGCTACCTGCTGGCTGCCGGCGTGCTGTTGATCGTGCTGGCCGCGCTGTACGACCTCGCCCGTGTGATCTTTTGAGCACCGTCGCAGCGATTTGCCGATCGCCGCATGCGTCGTACGATCTGAGCTTGGACCCGCACGCGTTTCGCGAGGCGCTGCTCCAGCTCATGGAGCGCAAGACCCACTGGGCGTGGCCGAGCTTCACGTCCGGCGCGGTCGCCCGCGACCGGCTGCACCTCCACTTCGAGCAAGAGTACGCGACCTACGTCCGCGACTTCCCCGTGATGGTCGGCTGGGCCTACGTGCAATGCCCGATCGCCGAGGTCCGCCGCGACCTCGCCGAGAACCTCTACGAAGAGGAGACCGGCGGCGTGATCGCCGGCCGGCCCCACCCCGAGCTGTTCCTCGAGTATCCGCGCGGCCTCGGCATGGACGTCACGCGGTTCGCGCGCATCGAGCTCGGCCCCGCGGCGCGCCGGTTCCGCGCCGTGCTCGACGACCACACCCAGCGCCACGGCTGGGCCCAGGCGTGCGCGGTGACCACGATCTTCCTCGAGGGCACGGCCCACGAGCGCGGCGAGCTCGACCCCGCCGCGCCGCGCCGCCCCGCGCCGCCGCTCGAGCACCACCCGCTCGTCGTCCACTACGGCCTGCCGCTCGACGCCCTCGCGCTCACCAAGGCGCACCGCCGCGTCGAGGGCAGCCACCGCGCGGCCGCGTGGCGCATCCTGCTCGAGCACGTCCCGGCCGGCGACCACGCCGGCGTGCTCGCCGCGATGGCGGCCACGCTCACCGCCTGGCTCGCCTACCGCGACGAGGTCGCCGCGAGCTGCGGGCTCGTCCGTAGCTGAGCCGGCGAGTCCTCGAGCCGGCGATCACTGCCGTATCGGCGCCGCCGATCGTTACGCGCGCGAGACACGCCGCCCGCCGCGCCGCGCGCGCGACCCGATCGTGTACCCTGGCGAAATGCGTGCCTGCTGGGCCGGTCTCGTGCTGACGGTTGCCGCGTGCTTCGGCCGCGCCGGAGCGCCCGTCACCGTCGCCAGCGTGCCGCCGCCGCCACCGCCGCCGCTGCCGTGTATCCGGCCGGCGGACGATGCGCCCGCCGCGATCCGCACCGCCTCCGCCGACGGCCAGCGGGTCACGTTCTGCGTCGGCGACGCCGCCGACCAGTGCTTCGCGTTCGACGTCGCGACCGGCGTGCTCGACACCCTGCCCGAGCCGCCCGCGCCGAGCCCGTCGACCGCGGCGCGCGTGACCGTCACCAACCCCGACCTGCAGGTCTGCCGCGCCACCGCGTGCACGGCGATCACCCCCGAGGTGCTGCCCAATTCGAGCAAGCTCCACGCCACCGCCAACACCGACGGCACCTTCGCGGTCGTCCTGCTCGGCGACGCCGAGCACGGCAAGGGCTACGCCGAGGTGTGGGACGTCGCCAAGGGCCGCAGGACGGCGACGTTCTTCTACGCGCGCGGCGAGTTCCGCTGCGGCGAGGTCGACATGGTCGGCGACACGATCTATGTCTCGGCGAGCACGTGCTCGGGCCCCGCGGCGCGCGCCGCGCTGTACTCGCTCAAGGGCCGCAAGATCGCCAGCGTCGGCGGCAAGGAGTTCGGCTCGTACGGCAACGCCCACGTCCAGGTCGCCGGCTCGACCTGGGCGTTCCTCGAAGAGAACGGCAACCGGCTCGTCGTGCAGGACGTCGTCAAGGGCAAGGTCGCAAGGACGATCGACACCAGCGCGCTGTGGACGCCCGACGGCGCGACCAGCGCCACCGCGATGGGCAACCCGGGTGAGCACGCCCTGGTCAGGCTCGGCGACGGCAAGCTCGCGGTGATCGCCGGCACGCCGGCCAACGGCAGCATCGCGATCATCGATCCCGCCACCGGCGCCGTCGCCGTGCACCGCACCGCGCAGTGCAAGCCCTGAGAGCTTGACCGCGCGCCGGTGCCGCGACCCGACGCCGCCCACCGGGCGATCGGGTCAGTTGCTGAAGCCGCCGAGCTGGGCGGCCTGCGAGGTCCGGATCGCGGACTGCGAGAACACGGCGAACGCGCGGCGGATCTCGCCGGCGCTGTTGCCGGGAGTGAGGATCCAGCGGTCGGGGATGCCCATCGCGCGGAACACGGCGTGGAAGTCGGTGCTGCCGTCGCTGATGCCCATCGCGGCGACGATGTGATGCTCCTGGGCGACCATGTCGTCGACGATCGCCTTGATGTCAGACGGCGTCATGCGCCGCGAGCCGGCGTCGGCGCCGTCGGTGATGAGCAAGGTCACCGTGCGGACCGCGATCCCGGCCTGCGCCAGCTCCTGGGACTTGGCGATCACGGTGCCGAGCACGACCGCGGCCTGATCGTAGAGCGGCGTGCCGAGCTCGGGCTGGTAGTTGGCCGGCGTCATCTTCACCGCATGCTCGAGCGCGGTATACGGACACAGCACGTGGCCGTTGAGGTAGCGCGTGTGGGCGAGGACCTCCCCGGATTGCTTGGAGCCGGTCAGCGCGTCGAGCACGAAGTTGTGGCCGTCGCGTACCGCGGCGGTGTTGTTGGCCGCGGCGATCGAGCCCGAGTCGTCGGGCATCATCGTGACCAGCACGACCTCGCTCGCGGCGACGTCGTCGATCGAGACCCCGAGGCCGGCCTGGATCTGGGCGCCGACGTCGACGACCTCGAGCGCGGCGAGCGACCGGGCCGACAGCGCGCCCTGGCCGTGGGCCTCGGCGAGCAGCTGCTTCACATCGGGGTGGCCTCGATCGTGGTCTCGGGCATCGTCATCATCATGATTCGACATGGCAGTCCTTACAGCCGGAGGCCCGGCCAGCTGGCGATCGGGGTGGTGGAGGTCACGAGGTGCATGCCGGCGTCGGCGAACTTCTGCAGCGCGGCGTCGGCCTGGGCGGTGAAGTCGGCGGCGAGCCCGCCCTTGCCGTCGGGCACGGTGACCGCCGACATGCAGTCGGTGACCAGGTAGACCTTGGCGGCGAGCCGGGGATCGTGCGCGGCGATCTCGCCGAGCAGGTCGTCGATCGTGCTCTTGACGCAGTGGCTCGCCGCCTGGCCGGCGATCACGACCGCGTCGGCCGCGAGCAGGGTCTGGACGAAGCCGGTGTTGCGCTGGGCGAGCGCCGCGCCGTCGAACCGCGACAGGACCTCGGGCCGCAGCACCGAGTAGTTCTCGGTCAGCGGATTGCCGCCCTTGACCTCGACGCTGGATTGCGCGGTGCGCGCGAATGCGTGGACCAGCCGCGCCTCGTGGATCAGGCCGGCGAGCGCGTGGCCGTCGGAGCCGAGCAGGCAGTGCGGCGGCCACAGGTAGAGCTGGTACTTGCCGGCGCGCTCGAGCTCGCGCGCGTAGTGCAAGACCTGCTTGCACAGCCAGGTGTAATTGCCGCCGCACAGCCACTTGGCGACCCCGGGATTGGGCCGGACCTCGCCGGCGGCGATCTGATCGGCGGTGACCACGCGGTGGGCGGTCAGCGGCGCCCCGGCGCCGTCGAGCCAGAAGCTCGGAAAGAAGATCTGGTAGGCAAGGTGGGTATCCATCGTGGTCGTGATCTCGGTGATCACGCCGAGGTTGCGATACACCAGCTCGGCGATCCGCCGGGTGTCGTCGATCGCGCCGGTGCCGGATCGCCCGGCGACGTACAGCGTGCCCTCGGGGAAGCAGAAGTCCTTCTGGACGTCGATCAGCAAGAGGTGCACGCGGGTCTCGTCGGCCGCCGACGGGCGCACCGCGTGCTGCCTGGCGAACCCGGCGGCCGCCGCGGCGACGGTCGCGGCGTCGGGCCGGTAGCCGTAGTCGGCGGCGCGGCGCGGATCGAACCAGCTGGGGAGTGGAAGGGACGGCGGAGGACGCGAGGTCGTGGACATGGATCTCCTTCAGGTGAGGTGCATGCGGATCGCGTCGTGGCGACGGATCGCATCGAGCCCGGTGGGGTGGAGCGCCAGGCGGTCGCCGGCGGCGACGAGCGGCGCGGTCTCGGCGAACGTGCGGGTCTGGACGATCGCGCCCTGGACGAGCTCGATCCGCGCCACGCCGTCGTCGGTGGGAACAAACAGGTGCGGACCGGCCGCGCACGCGCCGGCGATCCCGGCGAGCCACGCGGCGTCGGCGAGCTGCTCGGTGGCGAGCACGGCCGCGTCGGCGCCGATCACGACGCAGGTCGTGGCGATCCGGCCGTCGATCGCGCAGGTCAGCCACAGCCACGCGCGGTCGTCGCCGATCGTGGCATGGGCGGCGACCAGCTGGCCGCGGATCGCCGGCAGCGCGACCCGGTCGTCGAGCACGCCGTGCTCGGGGCGAAACACGAAGCCGACCGCGTAGCCGGCCGCGCGGTAGAACCCGACGCCGAGCCGGCGCCCGACCCACGCCCGGGTCAGCCCGGCGAGCACGCCGCCGATCCGCTCGCGGGAATCGGACTGCGCGGACTCGGTCCGGCTCCCGGACGGCCAGCCCGCCACCGCGCGCGCGCGGTAGAGCGCCGCGCCGTCGAGCCACACCGGCGTGGTCGCCGTGACTTCATAACCGAGCCCGAGCCCGAGCCCAACCTCGCCGGCCGCGATCGGCTGCCAGCGCAGCCGGCCGTGCACGATCGCCGGCGCCGGCGCCGGCGCCGGCCGCACCGCGGGCTGGCACGCCGGGCACCGGATCCGCGCGTGCTCGTCGCCGCACCGCGCGCAGCGCACGAACCGCAGCTGCGCGAGCGCGCCGCGCGGGAACCCGCCGCGCTCGTCGCGCTCGAAGATCGCGCGGAACACGTGGCCGAGCTCGTCGGGCACGGTCGCGAGCGGGCGCGCCGCGCGCGGGTAGATCACGTCGCTCGCGTACACGGTGATCCGCTGCAGCGTGCGGGCCGCCCCGCTGCACCGCCGGGTCACGCCGCCCCATGGCGACACCCCGAACAGCGAGCGAAACACCATCACGGCGAACGCGAACCAGTCGCTCGCGGCATCGTGCGGCCGGACCGGTTGCAGCCGCGCATCGCACAGCCGCGGGTCGACGAACCGCTCGCTGAACATCGGGCACGGATAGCCGGCGAGCTGGTAGCTATCGACGTCGATCAGCGCCACGCGGCGGCCGTCGACCAGCACGTTGAGATCGTTGCAGTCGCCGATCACCACGCCGAGCCGGTGCAGGCGATCGATCGCGGCGTGCAGCGCCAGCAGCGCCGCGACCACGTCGTTGCCGTCGACCGGATGATCGCGCCGCCAGCGCGGCTCGCCGTACGAGTGCAACGGCTCGCCCGCGACCCGCGGCATCACGTAGCCGACGATCTCGGCCGCCCGGCGCCCCGCGGTCGCGAACCCACACGGCGCGATGACCTCGGGCGGCAGGCTGCCGGGCAGCGCGCGCAGCCGGGCCGGCCGCTCGGCGATCCGGTGCGCCGCCGCGGCCTGGGCCTCGGGCGCGCCGGCGAAGTCGGGGTGGCCCGGTGGCTTCCACCACTTGAGCACCCGGCCGTCGCCGAGATCGTAGATCTCGGCCTCGCCACCCTCGCCGATCAGCGCCGCCGGCGCGAGCGCCACCCGCGTACCGTCGATCCAGACGCTGCGCCCGCGGGTCACGGCGCCCACGCCAGCACGGCGACCGCGCCATCATCCTGCAGCGCCGCCGGCGTGCGCACCACGCGCCGCGCATCCCAGTCGATCCGCTCGCCGCCGCGTGCCAGCACGGTCAGCCGGCGCCGCAGGCCGTCGGGGTGCGCGCGCAGCCGCGGATCGGCGAACCCGGCGAGCCCGGGCCCAGGGCCGGGTCCGGAATAGAGCCCGGCGCCAAGCTCGACCGCGCCGTCGGTCGCGACCACCAGCGTCCCGGCGCGCACGGCGCAGAGCCCGGCGCGAAGCCCGGCGCGAAGATCGACGGCCTCGGTGTGCGCGGGCTGCGGCCGGCCGAGCAGCTCGTAGCCCAGGTACGACGGCTGGTTATCGGCGAGGGGCCCGAGCGCGTGGACCCGATCGCCCACCGCATAGCCGCCATCGCCGATCGCCCACACGCAGGCCTCGTCGCCCGCAACCGCCGCCGCGACGATCGTGAACAGGAAGTAGTCGTGGACGATCGC
>DATBBB010000319.1:0-5733 GCA_036271215.1 Kofleriaceae bacterium
CGCTGCTCGAGGCGATGGGTGCGCTGTGGGTGCACGGGGTGGCGGTGGCGTGGGACCGGCAGTTCGCGGCGACCGGGCGCCACGTCGCGCTGCCGACCTACGCCTGGCAGCGCGAGCGCTACTGGGTCGAGCTGCCCGACGCGGCGTCGGAGTCGACCGCGCGGCGGGCGCACACCGGCGCGCGCGCGCTGCTGGGAGAGCTCCAGACGATCGCGACCCAGGCGGGGATGCGGGTGTGGGAGACCTCGCTCGCGCTGGACCGCCTGCCGTGGATGCGCGATCACCGCGTGCAGGACGCGGCGGTCTTGCCCGGCGCCGCCTACCTCGACATGGCGCTGGGCGCCGGCCGCGAGCTGTTCGGCGCGAGCCCGTTCGAGGTCCGAGACGTCCGCATGGTCCAGGTGCTCTCGGTCGGCGACGGCGCGAGCGTGCCGGTCCAGCTGGTCGCGAACGACGACCAGGGTGGGCGGTTCCGGTTCCAGGTCGCGAGTCGCCCGGGCGGCGAGTCGTGGCAGACCCACGCCACCGGGGCGCTGCGCCGCGCCGATGACGCGGCGACGGCCGAGCGGGTCGCGATCGACGAGCTGCGCCGCCGGCTGACCACCGCGCTGCCCCCGGCCGGGGTGTACGCCGCGATGGCTGCGGCCGGCATGCAATACGGGCCCGCGTTCCAGGGCATGACCGAGCTGTGGCGCGGCGATGGCGAGGCGCTCGGCCGCGTGCGCTTGCCCGACGCCGCTGGCTCGGCCAAGGCCTACGCGCTGCATCCCGCGCTGCTCGACAGCTGCTTCCACGTGATGTCCGGTGTGTTCCCGGACGCCGGCGGCAACGCGCGGCCGTGGCTGCCGGTCGAGGTCGGCGCGCTGCGCGTGTTCCAGCCGGCCACCGGCGAGCTGTGGTGCCACGCGAAGATCGCCAGCGAGGCGCCCAACGACGCCGACCGCCGGCAGGTCGATCTGCGGATCGCGGACGATCGCGGGGTCGTGGTCGTGGAGCTGCGGGGCCTGGTGGTGCAGCAGCTAGCCGCGGCGCCGCAGCGTCGCGAGGAGGACGACTGGTTCCTCAGCGCCGACTGGGAGCGCGCGGCGCTGCCGCCGGCCACGGTGGCCGCCGGGCGCTGGCTGCTGGTCGGCGCGCGGGACGGGCTCGGTGCGCGGCTCGGCGCACAGCTCCGCGACCGCGGCCACGCCGTGGCCCAGCTCGCGTCCGGGCTCGACGGCGGTGCGTCGCGCGCGGCGCTGGCCGAGGCGTTCGGCGGCTCGGCCCCGACGGCGGTGGTCCACCTCGGCAGCCTCGAGGTGGCGCTGGAGCTCGACGCCGCGGCGGTCGACGCCGCGCTGGTCCACGGCTGCGACAGCGCGCTGGCGCTGGTCCAGACCCTGGCCGGCATGGGCTACCGGGACGCGCCGCGGCTGTGGCTGGTCACCCGCGGATCCCAGGCGGTCGACGGCGGCGACGTGAGCGCGGCGCAGGCTCCGCTGCTGGGGCTCGGCCGGGTGATCGCGCTCGAGTACGCCGACCTGCGGTGCGCGCGGATCGATCTCGATCGCGCGGCGCCGGCGTCCGAGCTCGACGCGCTGATCGGCGAGCTCCTGGCCGACGACGCCGAGGAGGAGGTCGCGTGGCGGGCCGGCGAGCGGTTCGTCGCCCGGTTCGATCGCCGGCTGCCCGACGGCGCGCGGCGCGAGCACGTCGAGCCCGCCCACGGCCGGCCGTTCCGGCTCGAGCTCGACGAGCCCGGCGTGCTGGATCGCATGGCGCCGCGGCTGTGCGAGCGCGGCGCGCCCGGCCCGGGCGAGGTCGAGATCGCGGTCGAGGCAGCGGCGCTCAACTTCGCCGACGTCATGCAGGCGATGGGCTTCGCGTTCACCGGGCCGTCCGGCCAGCTCTCGCTCGGCGCGGAGTGCGCCGGGCGGGTGGTGGCCGTGGGGCCGGGCGTCGAGCGGTTCCGCGTCGGCGACGACGTGGTGGCGTTCGCGCCGCGGAGCTTCGCGTCGCACGTCGCGATCCACGAGCTGCTGGTCGCGCCGCGGCCGCCGGCGCTGTCGCCCGCGCAGGCCGCGGCGCTGCCGGTCGTGATGATGACGGCGTGGCACGGCCTGGTCCACGTCGCGCGGCTGTGCGCCGGCGAGCGCGTGTTGATCCACTCGGCCACCGGCGGGACCGGGCAGGCCGCGATGCAGATCGCGCGTCACCTCGGCGCCGAGATCTTCGCGACCGCCGGCAGTCCGGACAAGCGCGCGTGGCTGCGCGCGCAGGGCGTTGCGCACGTGATGGACTCGCGGTCGCTCGAGTTCTCGGAGCAGGTGCTCGCCGCCACCGGGGGCCAGGGCGTGGACGTCGTGTTCAACTCGCTGTCCGGCGCCGCGATCGAGGCCAGCCTGGCCGCGCTCGCGCCCGACGGCAGGTTCATCGAGATCGGCAAGCGCGACATCTTCGCCGATCGGCCGCTCAACCTCGGGCAGTTCAAGAAGGCGATCTCGTACAGCCACGTCGACCTCGCCGGGCTCACCATGCGACGGCCGACCCAGGTCTCCGCGCTGCTGCGCGAGGTCGTCACCCTGCTCGCGCAGGGCGTGCTGCAGCCGATCGAGGTCGAGCAGTTCCCGATCGCGCAGGCCAGCGACGCGTTCTACAAGATGGCGCAGGCCCGGCACACCGGGAAGCTGGTGCTCACGGTCGACGGTGAGGCCACCGCGATCCGGGTCCCCGACCACACCGCGGTCGAGATCCGCGGCGATCGGACCTACCTCATCACCGGTGGCCTCGGCGGCCTCGGCCTGTCGATCGCGCGCTGGCTGGCGGAGCGCGGCGCGGGACAGCTGGTGCTGATGGGCCGGTCCGGCGCGGCCAACCCGACGCAGCAAGCGGCGATCGCGGCGATCGCGGCGGCGGGCACGGAGGTCGTGATCGCCCGAGCCGACGTCGCCGACCGCGCGCAGGTCGAGGCCGCGCTGCGCGCGATCCCGGCGGCTCGCCCGCTCGCCGGCGTCGTCCACGCCGCCGGCCTGCTCGACGACGGCGTGCTCGCCAAGCAGGACCCGTCGCGGTTCCGCAAGGTGATGGCGCCCAAGATCCAGGGCGCGCTGCACCTCCACGAGCTGACCCGCGACGCGCGGCTCGACTTCTTCGTGATGTACTCGTCGGCCGCGGGGCTGATGGGCTCGCCCGGTCAGGGGAACTACGCGGCCGCCAACTGCTTCCTCGACGCGCTCGCCCACCACCGCCGGGCGCACGGGCTGGCCGGCCTCAGCGTCAACTGGACCGCGTTCTCGGAGGTCGGGTTGGCGGCCGCGCAGGACAACCGCGGCGCGCGGATCGAGTCGCAGGGCATGCGCAGCCTGACCCCCGCCCAGGGGATCTCGGTGCTCGCGCGGCTGCTCGACAGCGGGTGCACCCAGATGGGCGTGGTGCCGCTGAACCTGCGGCAGTGGCTCGAGTTCTTCCCGGCGGCCGCGTCGGCGCGCACCCTGGTGCGGCTGGTCAGCGCCTACCGGGCCGGCGCGACCCGACCGAGCGGGGATCCCGAGGTCGTGCGCCGGCTGGCCGAGGCGCCGCCGGGCAAGCGCGCCGCGGTGATCGAGGACGTGCTGAGCAAGCTGGTGTCCCAGGTGCTGCGGATCCCGCAGGCCAAGGTCGCTGCCAAGGAGCCGCTGACCGGGCTCGGCATGGACTCGCTGATGGGCCTCGAGCTGCGCAACCGGATCGAGGCCACGCTCGGCGTCACCATGCCGGCCACGTTGCTGTGGACGTATCCGACCGTGGCGGCGCTGAGCCAGCACCTGGCCAAGGGCGCGGACGACGCCGCCGCGGTGTCCGTCGCCGCCGACGCAGACGCAGAGCCAAAGGCCGACTCCGCTGGCATGTCCGCCAGCGAGGCGGCCCTGCTAATCGACGAGGAGTTCGAGGTACTACAATGAGCAACACCAGCGAAGTGGCCGGGTTGGAAGAACGCCTTGGCAAGGCGGCGGTCGTCATCAAGCGGCTCAAGGAGCGGATGGCTGGTTTCGAGCTGGAGAACGCGCGCCGGGCCGAGTCGATCGCGGTGGTTGGCATCGGCTGCCGGTTCCCCGGCGGCGCGGACAGCCCGGAGGCGTTCTGGTCGTTGCTCACCTCGGGCCGCGACGCGGTCCGCTCGCTCGACGACCGCTGGCGGCTGATCGGCGATCGCCCGAGCGACGAGGCGCCGAAGTGGGCGGGGCTGCTGACCGAGCAGGTCGACGTGTTCGACCCCGCGTTCTTCGGGATCTCGCCGCGCGAGGCGGCGGCGATGGATCCGCAACAGCGCCTGCTGCTCGAGGTGGTGTGGGAGGCGTTCGAGAACGCCGGGGTCATCCCGGGCGCGCTGGCCGGGAGCTTGACCGGCGTGTTCATCGGCGCCTGCTCCAACGACTACCAGCACGTGGTGATGCGTCGCCCGATGGAGGAGCGCGACCTCTACACCACGACGGGCAACATGTTGAGCGTGGCGGCCGGGCGGGTCGCGTACACGTTCGGCCTGCAGGGCCCGTGCCTGATGCTCGATACCGCGTGCTCGTCCTCGCTGGTGACCGCGAACCTGGCGGCCCACAGCCTGCGGATGGGCGAGTGCGATCTCGCCGTGGCCGGCGGCGTGAACCTGCTGCTGTCGCCGATCCCGACCGAGGCCGCGCACCGCATGCAGGCGCTGTCTCCGGACGGGCGGTGCCGCACGTTCGACGCCGGCGCCAACGGCTTCGTGCGCGGTGAGGGCTGCGGCGTCGTCGTGCTCAAGCGGCTGTCGGACGCGCAGCGCGACGGCGACCGGGTCTGGGCGGTGATCCGCGGCTCGGCGGTGAACCAGGACGGCCGGTCGACCGGGCTGACCGCGCCGAACGTGCTGGCGCAGCAGGCGTTGCTGCGCCAGGCGCTGCGGAACGCGCGGGTCGCGCCCGACGCGGTCGGTTACATCGAGTGCCACGGGACCGGCACGCCGCTCGGCGATCCGATCGAGGTCGACGCGCTGCGCGCCGTGGTCGGGACGCCGCGCGCCGACGGGTCGCGCTGCCTGCTCGGCGCGCTCAAGACCAACATCGGCCACCTCGAGGCCGCCGCCGGGATCGCCGGCCTGGTCAAGGCCGCGCTGGTGCTCCACCACGGCCAGATCCCGGCCAACCTGCACCTGCGGGCGATCAACCCCCGGATCCAGCTGGAGGGCACGGCGCTCGCGCTCGCGAGCACGCCGACGCCGTGGCCGCGCGGCGAGCGGCCGCGGTACGCGGGCGTGAGCTCGTTCGGGCTCAGCGGAACGAACGCGCACGTGGTGCTGGAGGAGGCGCCGGTCTGGGAGGCGCCCAGGAGCGCGGCGACGCGGACAGCGGAGCTGCTGGTGGTGTCGGCCCGGAGTGAGGGGTCGGTGGCGGCGCAGGCCGAGCGGCTGGCGGGCCAGCTCGAAGCCGCCGGCGGCGCGGCCCTGGGCGATGTCGCGCGGAGCCTGGTGACGACGCGGAGCGCGATGGAGGAGCGGGTGGCGGTGGTGGCGGAGACCCGCGAAGCAGCGGCAGCGGCGCTGGCGGCGGTGGCGCGTGGCGAGCTGCCCGGCGGGGTGGTGCGCGGCCGCGCGACGGAGACCACCGGGAAGATCGTGTTCGTGTTCCCCGGGCAGGGATCGCAGTGGCTGGGGATGGGGCGGCGGCTGCTGGAGGAGGAGCCGGCGTTTGCCGAGGCGGTGGCAGCGTGCGATCGAGCGATCCAGGCGGAGGCGGGGTTCTCGGT